>MGTI01000076.1:11908-18666 GCA_001799365.1 Desulfobacterales bacterium GWB2_56_26
TTTCCGGGATGGATCCGATTTTCTCCCCACCGGTCAGCAGAGAAAGAATATCGTCATACCAGGTACGGGTCTTATCGACTCCTTCGCCGATCGACACATGCAGCACTTTGTTGCCCAGCAGCATGCAGTCTAGGGCAAACTGGACAAGAATTGCAGTCTTGCCAAGCCCGGCCCTGGCCATTACCAACCCCATCATGGACTGAATACCTCCACCCGCCTTTTCTTCGAGGCCAAGAGCCCGGAGGGGGTTATTCACTATCAGCTTGTTGTTTTCCATGGCATTTCACCCTTAATATATCTTCTGCCGCATCGCTTATGCAGCCATCCGGCCCCTGTTCAGGCACCGGCTTTTTTAGTTGTAGTCTTTAATTTTTACAAATTCAAGCGTTCTTCCGCTCATCCTGATACGCTTTGACCAGCTGCTCGCTGACACCCTTCGGCACCGGCTTGAAGTTCGCGAACTCCATGGTAAACTCGGCTTTGCCCTGAGTAAGGGAGCGGAGCGTGGTGGAGTAGCCGAACATCTCGGAAAGCGGAACTTCCGCCTCGACCACCGAATAGGTTCCTTCCTCGGTAGTACCGATGATCATGCCGCGGCGCTGATTGATGGAGCCCATGATCGACCCCTGGAACTCGTTGGGACCTTCCACCGCCACCTTCATGATGGGTTCGAGTATGGTCGGCTTGGCCTTGAGGTAGCCTTCCTTAAAGGCACCGATCGCCGCCAGCTGGAAGGCGATATCGGAGGAGTCGACCGCATGGTAGGCGCCGTCGTTGATGACGCAACGGACGCCGGTGATGGTCGCGCCGCAGAGCGAGCCTTTTTCGAGACTCTTCTGGAAGCCCTTGTCGCAGGATCCGATGAATTCGCGGGGGATCACGCCGCCGACGATATTGTCGACAAATTCGTAGTCGCCCCCCTCGGTGATCGGCTCCATGTAGCCGCCCACCCGGCCGTACTGACCGGAGCCGCCCGTCTGCTTCTTGTGGGTGTAGTTGAACTCGGCCCGCTGGGTAATGGTTTCGCGATAGGCAACCTGAGGCGCACCGACTTCGACCAGGGCGTTGTATTCCCGCTTCATTCGCTCGACATAGACTTCCAGATGCAACTCGCCCATGCCGGAGATGATGGTCTCGCCGGTCTCATGATCTACATAGGTCTTGAAGGTCGGGTCTTCCTTGGTAAACCGGTTCAGGGCCTTGGACATGTTGATCTGGGCCTTGTTGTCCTTGGGGATGACCGCCAGCGAAATAACCGGCTCCGGAATATGCATCGAGGTCATCGAACAGCTGATATCCTCAGAGGTGAAGGTATCGCCGGAGGCGCAGTCGATGCCGAACAGGGCGACGATATCGCCGGAGCCGCATTCATCGATTTCCTCCATCTCGTTGGAGTGCATCCTACAGAGACGGCCGATCTTCACCTTCTTGCCGGTACGGCTGTTGTAGACCGTATCGCCTTTCGCCAGCTTGCCCTGATAGGTACGGGTATAGGTCAACTGTCCGTACCGCCCGTCCTCCAGTTTAAAGGCCAACATAATGAGCGGATCTGCGGGGTTGTTGGTAACCGCGAATTCCTTCTCGTCGTTTTTCAGATCGAGCGCCATATTGGTGACATCGGTCGGACAGGGCAGAAATCTGCCGACCGCATCGAGCAGCAGCTGGATGCCCTTGTTTTTATAGGCCGAACCGACCATGACCGGAGTAAAGTCCAAAGCAAGCGTCCCTTTGCGGATGGCGTCGTAGATAACCTCTGTATCGATCTCGCCGCCCTCAAGCACCGCTTCCATCAGCTCTTCAGAAAACATGGAGATCTCTTCGAGCAGGGCTTCGCGCTTCTCTTTAGCCTCAGCCTGGTACTCCGCCGGGATATCCTTCTCGACGATGATATCGCCATTGGGACCTTCGAAGTAGACGGCCTTCATGGTCGTCAGATCGATCATGCCCTTGAGATCGCTCTCGAGACCGATCGGGATCTGCAGCAGGTGGGCGTTCAGATCAAGCTTTTCGCGCAGCTGCCTGGTAACCTTTTCCGGATTGGCCCCGGTCCGGTCGCACTTGTTGATGAAGGCGATGCGGGGAACATTGTAGCGGGTCATCTGGCGGTTGACCGTGATCGACTGGGACTGCACCCCGCCGACGGAACAGAGCACCAGGATGGCGCCGTCGAGCACCCGGAGAGCCCGCTCCACCTCAACGGTGAAATCGACGTGGCCGGGGGTGTCGATGATATTGATATTGAAATCCTGCCACGAACAGTAGGTGGCCGCAGACTGAATGGTGATGCCGCGTTCTCTTTCCAATTCCATGGAGTCCATTTTCGCGCCGACACCATCTTTGCCCCGGACTTCATGGATGGCATGAATTCTTTTGGTATAGAACAGGATACGTTCGGTAAGAGTGGTCTTTCCCGAATCGATATGCGCGCTTATACCTATGTTCCTGACTTTCGACAAATCCTTATTCATGGCTGCTGTCCTCTACAACGTTTGCCAACCGGCTGCGAATCCGGCCTCGCTTTTTACAAGCTTGTGGAATAAATAAAAAAGTAAGGAGTCACAGCAAGCTGCAACTCCTTACTCAACAGACTCAATTGGTGATACCTGAGGTCTTTCGGCAACCTCTTTCATGAAATACAAGGCGATACCACACTGCAGGGAAACTGCATCCCCGAAAAGAATTACATCCGAGAACCGTGTTATTTACACTAATCGCAACAAAAAAACCACAAAAAAAAGCCACTCTACCATTTTTTTCGGCGTCAGGCTGTTGTGAACTCAACTGGTTGACGCGATCGTCCGCCCGAAAGCCTCGCCGACAGATAGAATTAAAAACATTTGACAAAAGCTCGCCACAGATGTTAATAGGAATCATTATCGTATTTATTTTTTAAACCACTACACCTATCGAGGGAGGAAGTTCCATGAGTAAGACAGTTGAGAACCTGAAGGCCGCATTCGCCGGCGAGTCAATGGCTCGCAATAAGTATACCTTTTTCGCCAAAGTCGCCCGCCAGGAAGGGTATCATTATGTCGCGAAGATTTTCGAAGAAACCGCCTTCAACGAAATGCGCCACGCCAACGATCACTTCAAGCTGCTGAAAGGTATCGGCGACACCGCCGCCAACCTGAAAGAGGCCATCGAAGGCGAAGATTATGAAACCATGTCTATGTACCCTCAATTCGCCAAAGAGGCTGAAGAGGAAGGCAACATCGAAGCCGCCGTCCTTTTCAACCAGATCGCCAAGATTGAGGCCGAACATCGCGAGCGATACAAAAAGCTGCTGGCGATGGTAGCAGACGGCACGGTGTTCAAACGCGACACCCCCATCAAATGGAGATGCTCCCTCTGCGGGTATAGCCATACCGGCAATGAGCCGCCGGCCAAATGTCCGTCCTGCAAGCATCCCAGGGAGTATTACGAACCGGCAAACATGGATCTGTAAATCTTTTTTGAACATCCTCCCGGCGGAGCAAAAGGCACCGGCCGGGAGGAAAATACAGGAGGTGGCCAGGCATGGGTGGCAGACACATCTCTTCGTTCCTGCAGACAACTGCACTTCGGCGGTTATTCGAGCGTGTAGTTCAGTGGCTCGCACTCCTCTTTCTTTCGGTTTGGCCCTTGCTCCTTAATGGCTGCGCCCATCCCCCCGCCGATGACCTGCACGATGTCGCTCTTTACCAGACCGCTGCCCCTCCGGCCGTTGCGGCCATCCACACTCCGACCTTTCTGGTGCAGGTCCCATCGCAAGCGTTCAACAGGATAGGCACACCGAGCGCCAGGGAAGTGCCGGGCAAAAATCCGGAAGTCTTCATCGACCCGGAACAACCCGCCATATATTATGAGATACAGGAATTTCGCACAGCGAAAGGCCGTTACACCAACCTCATTTACCGCATCCATTTTCCTGAAGTACCCCTCGACTGGGCCAGGATAAACCTTACGGCTGGCCGCAATCCCGGGCTCTTGATCATCTATACTCTCGACGACCGGGCAGAGCTTCTGCTGGTCACGACGGTCCATACCTGCGGCTGCTATCTCGCCTTCCTGCCGACCGAGGCCCTGCCGACCAAGGCCTACCCCCCGGACTGGCCGGTTGGTTCGCAAAGGGTCTACGGCTACACCCTGCCGAGCAGCATCGGCCTTCCCCGGCAGGAGTCCGATGACCGGATCATGTTCACTATCGCCAGCGAAATCCACCGCGTCCGGGATGTCGGCATTACCAAGGGGGATTATAGAGAGACGCTGCCCCGGCACGAAATGATGCTGTTGCCCATGCATGCCCTGTACGCTCTCCCGTACAAGGACCGGACGATCCCCTTCTTCGAGACGGAAGGATGCAAGGCGGGCTACGTCAAAGACAACATGAAAATCCTTGAACGGCTTTTCATGAGTTGGTGGGCCTTCGACCTCCATGTGGGCGAGGATAAAGCGTACAGTGCCCACGACCACAGCGATGCGATCTTTTACACCAGCCTGAAATTCTGGGCGAGAAGCGCCTCGGATATGAAGGATTTTCCGGGTTTTCTCTCATACTGGGGATGGGAATTCTGACCGGATCGCCCCTCACTTCTCCTCGGGCTGCCACAGAAACGTGCAGGGGATCGGCTTTTCCATTCCTGCCGACACCGCTATATGGGTATATCGGAATACTTTTCCATACCCCAGAGAAAGATCGACCACGGCGAGGTGGTCAAACGGTCGCTCACTACTTAAGGTGGTGAAGAACGGCGTAATGAGTGCGTTTCAGCTCTCGCTCATGCGACAGTGCGATTCCCTGGTAAAAAAAAGCATACCCACCCCCAGCGCTGTACTCACCGCGAACCACAGAAAGGCAGCGTGGTAGGCGGCACCGTCATAGAGACGCACACCATGGTCGAGGGCCCCCTGCCAGTGGCGGTCAAGGATGAGACCGAGCAGCGGTTGCAGGATGGCGGCAAAGCCAAGCACCGACATGTTGACCACTCCACCGGTGGCCCCGGCGGCCCCGGGATGATTAACCTCGCGGGCGAAGGCGAAGCCGATGATCACCGCCCCGGAAAAAAAACCGAGAAGGGCGAGGAGCGGATAGAGCATGCTCACCGAGAGATTACCCCAGAGAAAGATCGACCACAGCGAGGTGGTCACCACTACCGCCAGCAGATAGGGGAGGCGGCGCAGGCGCAGCCGATCGGAGAGGGCGCCGAGACAGGGCCCGCCAATGGCCCAGGCGATCAGCATCACCGAGGTCATGGTCGCCGCCTCGCTCCGCCCCAGGCCATGCACCTGGGTGAGATAAGGCACACCCCATAGACCGGCGAACACCAAGACCGGAGCAGTGGAGAAACCACCAGCAAAAAACAGCAACCAGGTGGCCGGCCGACCGACCACCGACTTCAAGGCTGTTATGACCGGCAAGCCCGCGTTTTTCAGGGCCGAGGCATGGGCGTGGCTGCGGTAGCCGTAGTCACTCGGGTCATCGCGCACCACCAGCCAGATGATTGCCGCGCACAACAGGGTGATAATACCACTGGCGGCCATGGCGCTGCGCCATCCCACCGTTGCTACCGCCTCGGCCAGGGGTACCCCGGCCAGAACCCCGCCGATATTGCCGAAAACCAGGGAGACGCCGGTGACCGTGGCGAACATGGTGGTCGGAAACCAGTGCCCGGCCAGTTTCATGCAGGTGATGAAAGCCACCGCCACCGAGGCGCCGATGAGCAAGCGCCCGGCATAAGCCAAGTGCAGGGTCGGCGCCCAGGCAAAGAGCAGTTCGCCCCCGGCAAACACCAGACAGGCCCAGGTGGCCAGTCGGCGCGGGCCGATGCGGTCGGCCAGGAGCCCGGAGGGAATCTGCATCAGAGCGTAGGAATAGAAGTAGGTGGCGGAGAGATTGCCCATAATCGCCCCGGTGATGGCAAAATCACGCATCAATTCGCTCACCATCACCGCCGGGGCCATGCGCTGGAAGAAGCCGAGCAGGTAGAGCAAGGCCACCAGCCCCCACATCAGCCACCCCAGCCGCATCGAGGAGTAGCCTCTATCAATTATTGTTTGTTGGATATTCATGGGATCACCACCGGTATCTGGGACAATGTACACGAGACAATAACCGCCAGTCGCCATTACTAATCGAAAACGTAGCTCGAGAAAAGAGAATGTTGCCGGAGAGGCTTTTCCGCACCCGTGCGGCAGAAAGTGGGCTTCCGTTCGGTACCTCAATCTGCAGATTCTCCGAAGAGTGGACGAACATGGTGAGCAGAGTTAGGGATAAGCACCCAGAACGAAATGCATCCCAGAAAAAAACCTTACGGCAGTCCGCAATCCGGGACTCCTGGTCATCTGTACGCTCCATAGCGATGTGATACCGGCCTGAAATTCTAGGCGAGAAGCGCCTCGGATATATAAGATTACCAGGATTTCTCTCATTCTTGGGCTGGAAATGTTGACCGGACTGCCCTGCTCACTTCTCCTCGGGCTGCCATAGAAACTTCGCGAAATCGATCCTGTTGTCCGCACCGATCAGCACGCCTTCCTCCGCCAGCAGACTGCGCTGAAAGAGGTATCCCACGGAGGAGCGCACGGAGATTTCGCCGTTTCGGTTCACCACGCGATGCCACGGCAGGCCGTACTTTTCCGAGCAGGAGTGCAGTATTCTCGCCACCTGCCGAGCCCCGCGCCGGTTCCCCGCTGCCGCGGCAATCATCCCGTAGGTTGTCACCCTGCCTGCAGGGATGCTGCGGATGATGGCAATTGCCCGCACTGTGAAACCGTCGTTC
>MGTI01000077.1 GCA_001799365.1 Desulfobacterales bacterium GWB2_56_26
GTGAAGTATACTCCCGACGGCGGCAGGGTGCTGCTCAGCACCGAGGTGGTCGGCGGCTTTGTCAACATCAACGTCCAGGACACCGGCATCGGCATCAGCACGGCCGATCTGCCGCACATCTTCGACCGGTTCTTCCGGGTCAAGGGCAAGGCCACCCGCCATATCACCGGCTCCGGGCTGGGCCTTGCCCTGGTCAAGCAGGTGGTCGATGCCCATCAGGGGTATATTGATGTCCAGTCTACCCCGCAGGTGGGGACCACTTTTATCCTCAGCTTTCCGCTGGTGCAGAAGAACGAGGTGCCTGTCCCGGAACTTCAGCTAAACACCGGATAAAAAGGTGGCAGCGCTTATATAACCATCCGTCACATGGGTAGTTGCGACGTGAAAAAATTTCGGCCTATGTGTGGGAAATTCACAACCGGAGATGGGAGAATGAAGTACTTTTTTCTGATCGTGATCTTCTGTGCCGCATCCCTTTCGTCCTGCAAAAATGACCAGGACGGCAGCGGCAAGGGAGCAATAGAGCGGCATAACGAAAAAATGGCGCAGGAGGCTGTCCATATGATAAAGACCCCTCTCGACCAGGCGAAGGCCGCCGCCGAAATGGAGAATGCGCATAACAAACAGATGGAAGACCAGCTGAAAATTCAATAGAATAGCCACATACCAAGAGTTGCATATCGAACAACCATAGAATACCGGGGGGAGTCTATGAAATTTTTGATCGCCTGCATCGGTCTGCTGGCGTGTTTTTGCACGCCTTTAATAAGTCAGGCTGCTTCGCCGCAGGAAGACCTGGGGGAGCAGGTTTTAGAGGAAATCAACCTGGCTCGTGCCGAACCGCTGCAATATGCGGATTATATACGGGAATGGCGAAAGCGTTTCAAGGGGAAGTATTATCAATTGCCGGGGACGTCCTTCCTCAGGCAGACCCGGGAGGGAATCGCCGCCATGAACGAGGCCATCGAGTTTCTCAACCAGCAAAAACCGTTGCCGCCGCTGAACTGGTCCCCGGGGCTCGCTGCTGCCGCCGCTGAACTGATCCGCGAGCAGGGAAAAACCGGGGCCACCGGTCACGAGGATCGGAAAGGCGGTGGAACGACTGAACGAATCAAGCGTCACGGCACCTGGGAAGGTAAGGTCGGCGAGAATATCGCCTACGTGCCCAACGAATCGAGGTTGTTGGTCATGCAGTTGATTGTCGATGACGGTGTCCCGGATCGTGGCCACCGAAAAAACCTGTTCAATTCACATTTCAAAGAAGCAGGTGTCGCCTGCGGTCCCCATACCCGCTTCGGCACCATGTGCGTCGCCGATTTTTCCGCCCGTTTCAAGGATAAGTAAGGGACACTTCCGGATTTTTTATGTTTTAATTTTCCATGGAAGTCGACGGTCTTATTGTTTCATCAGTGTTCTTCATAATTTTTCCCGGTGTATGATTTGCAGCAATTGGACATGCAATACCAAATGCTGATAGAATTCTTTTTAAGAACTGTCCCGGATGGCCGCAGAACAAGTTGGTAAAAAAATAGAATAATCTGAAACAGTCCTATCGCCGGATTTGCTACGCCCAACACGAACAGGAGGATTAATGATGATAGACAACGCGCTCTATCAAAGCTATTTCACTTCGCTCCTGACCGGGGATAAGAAAAGATGTCTCGCTATTGTTCAGGATCTTCTGGAAAAGAATATCGAGATTCGGGAGCTGTATGCTCAACTTTTTCAGAGGAGTATGTACAAGATCGGTGAACTCTGGGAGGCAAATGAAATTAGCGTCGCGCGTGAGCATCTGGCCACCTCGATAACCGAAAGAATGCTCAACGCCTGTTACCCGTATACTTTCACAGGACGTGATTCGGGCAAGAAGGTTCTGGTTGCCTGTGCGATCAACGAACATCATCAATTAGGTGGCAAGATGGTGGCGGATATTTTCGAGATACATGGATGGGACAGCCAGTTCCTCGGGACCAATACGCCGATCAAGGAATTGTTGAGCTTCGCCGACGAGATAAAGCCAGAGTTGATCGCTCTCTCTTTTGCCGTCTCTTCCAATCTGTCGGTGTTGAAAGTCACTGTTGAGGCCATTCAAGCTGAATTCGGCGACCTCGACATCTTCGTCGGCGGTCAAGCCTTTGTCTGGGCCGGTACCGATATCCTCAAAGAATTTCCAGGTATCCATTACATCGAGACTCTGGCACATCTGGAAGAAATTCTATAGTGACTACTTCCTGAGGAGGTGGATTCTCGCCCGTTTGATTTCAAATTAAACCGAGGTGTCCCAATTTCATCAGGAGAAGATTATTCTCCAGATTCGGGAGAATTCGACAAGCATGACAATGGCCCAGAGGACAATGGCGATGCCGGTTGCGGCTGCGGAGATGTCCTTTATGACCTTTATCTTCTCGTTACGATGGGTCTCCATGAAGTCGCACAGGGCCTCGATGGCGCTGTTGAACATTTCGGCAATGAGCATCAGGCCGGTGGCGGCCATGATCAGCAGGGAGTCGACCCACTGCCGGAAAATGAAGCAGGCGACCAGGGTGAGCAGGGAAAGGTAAACTTTATAGGCGACGCTGAAATCATAGCGGACCGCATAACGCAAACCGGAGATGCACACCTTTACCTTGCGGATCGGGTGATAGCCATGTTCTCCGGTTCCAAGAAATTTATTGTGCACAGCGGTCCTCGTTTCATTTGAAGGTTTCGAACCTTATTTCCCTTGCTGCCATGGCAGGAGGGGAATGACAACCTGCATTGCCAAAACAACCAGAATAGCCAGGACCATCCCCGCCAAAACGTCGGAAATGAAGTGCACCTGCAGGTAAACCCGGGAATAGCCAACAGTACCGATGATCAGCAGGCTCAGCAGG
This sequence comes from Desulfobacterales bacterium GWB2_56_26, assembly GCA_001799365.1. GTDB lineage: Bacteria > Desulfobacterota > Desulfobulbia > Desulfobulbales > Desulfocapsaceae > Desulforhopalus_A. The sequence continues at coordinate 2,874 of MGTI01000077.1, forward strand.
GCAATGAGGCCTGCCCAGAATGGCGGCAACAACCGTATGGCAATCAGGCTCAGTGCCAGGAAAAAGGCGGTGGCCTGGGCGGTGTGGGCGCTCGGGAACGACCAATCCGGCGGCATCGGTACCAGGAGTTCGGTGATCGCCGGCCGTGGCCGGCGAAACATCAGCTTCATCGCATGGACGGAGACAATTGTCATTATCAGGCTGAGGCTCAATAGAATAGCCTGACCTGATCTGCCTGCCCAGATAAGCAGTAAACTGATGCAGGCGGCAAGGGGCAGAAGCAGATAGCACGAGCCGAGCCAGGTCATCGTCAAAATAAAGGTATCCATTGGTTTGTTAAGCGAGGATGGTTGCGGTTGTTACGGGGGAATCTTTTGCTTACAGCTGGCAGCAGGAATTGTCAAGATAATCGGGAAGGGCAATCCTCAGGTTCGCCGGCGCGTCAGGCACGAGACTGCGATGTGCAATACTCAATCGGCGAACTTGGTCCGGATCTGAACGAATGTCGGGAAATGGTCGACAAAGAGGTCATAGAGGCGAGGATCGAAATGGGTGCCTCTGCCTTCGTTCATGATGATCAGAGCCTCCTCGGGAGGGATCGCCTTCTTGTACACCCTCTCGCTGGTGAGGGCGTCAAAGACATCGCAGATCGCCGCAATCCTGCCGCTGATAGGAATATTTTCCCCGGCAAGCCCTCGCGGATAACCGTTTCCGGCAAATTTTTCGTGATGAGTGAGGGCGATTTCCGCCCCGAGACTGAGGACATCGGAGGTCGATTCGGCCAGAATTCTGTAGCCGATTTCGCAGTGGGCCTTCATGGCCTCGAATTCTTCCACCGTCAACTTGCCGGGCTTCAGCAGAATTGAATCGGAGATGCCGATCTTACCGACGTCGTGCAGTGGGGCGGCATGCTTGAGGTTTTGGCATAAAGCTTCCGGCAGGCCGCTCAGGAAGGCGAGCCGTTCGGTGTAATGGCCCATCCTGATGGTATGTTTGGCGGTTTCATTGTCACGGAATTCCGCGGCCTTGGAAAGAATGTGGATCGATTCGTCCCGGGACTTGTGAAGTTCCCTCGTCCGTTCCTCCACCAGGGACTCCAGGTTTTCGCGATGGCGGCGGTTTTCGATCTCAAGCTGCCTGCGCCGCAGGGCATTGGCAATATTGATGATCAGTTCGTTGGCTTGGAAAGGTTTGGTGACGTAGCCATAGGCTCCCATATGCAGGGTCTCGATGGCGGTCTCCCGGTCGTCTATGCCGGTCACCATGATCACTGCTATGTCCGGATATCTATTCAGTACCAGCCGCAGCAGTTCCATGCCGGTCATGCCCTTCATGTTGATATCGCTGATCAACAGATCGACCTCTTGCACGGCAAGAATTTCGAGGGCGGTTTCCGCATCTTCGGCCATGCTGTAGAGATAGCCTTCCATATTAACTATGGCGCCGATAACCCCACGAACCTGACTCTCGTCATCGACAATGAGAATGGATTGCTGTTTTGGATCCATTGAGCTTGACTCCTGATTGATCGGATGAGCAAAATAAATTGTTCATGATCATTAAATCACAGAAGGTCCGCTTTTCGCAAAAAAAATCCTCGCAAAAGCGGTCTCTCCGGTGTCGAATCAAGAGAAGGACGGGTGGTCAAGCTGCTTTTCTTGCAGGAAAACTCCCTTCTTCAGCCGATTCAGCCTCCTTCATGGCAAGGTAATCGTCAAACTGCATTCTGGCGTCGATGATGCCGGCCGGACCGATCTCGATGATGCGATTGGCGACGGTCGAGACGAACTGGTGGTCATGAGAGGCAAAGAGCACTACCTCGGAAAAGGCGATCAGGCCGTTGTTCAGGGCAGTGATCGATTCAAGATCGAGGTGGTTGGTGGGTTCGTCGAGGATGAGCGCATTGGCGTCGGCCAGCATCATCCTGGCGAGCATGCACCGTACCCGTTCCCCACCGGAAAGGACGGAGGTCTTCTTGGTGGCCTCTTCGCCGGAAAACAGCATCTTGCCGAGAAAACCGCGAATGAATGTCTCGTCTGTGCGGGGCGGCGCGAACCGGCGCAACCAGCCGACCAGATCGAACTCGCCGTTGTCAAAAAAGCTGCCGTTTTCTTTGGGGAAATAGGAGTTTCTGATGGTGACGCCCCACCGAAAGCTGCCCTGGTCCGGTTGCAGTTCACCTGTGAGAATCTGGAAGAGGGTGGTCTTGGCCAAACTGTTCGGGCCGACGAAGGCGATCTTGTCGCCCTTGTTGACGGTGAGGCTGAGGTCTCTGAACATGGTCACCCCATCAATCTCTTTGGACAGCCCCTCTATCTCCAGGATGATATCGCCGCAGGGCCGTTCCGGCTTAAACGAAATGTAAGGGTATTTGCGCGACGACACCGGCATCTGCTCGATGGTCAGTTTTTCCAGCAGCTTCTTCCTCGAGGTGGCCTGTTTAGCCTTAGAGGCATTCGAGCTGAAGCGCCGGATGAATTCCTTCAACTCCTCTGCCTTGGCCTTAGCCTTGCCGGCTTCCGTCACTTTCTGGCGGAAGTGGAGTTGGCTGGCCTCATACCAGAAGTCGTAGTTGCCCACATACACCTGGATTTTGCCGAAATCTATGTCGGCCATATGGGTGCAGACCTGATTGAGGAAATGACGATCATGGGAGACGATGATCACCGTGTTCTGAAAGCGTGACAGAAAATCTTCGAGCCATTTCACGGTTTGCAGGTCGAGCTGGTTGGTCGGTTCGTCGAGCAGGAGGATATCGGGATTGCCGAACAGGGCCTGAGCGAGCAGTACCCGCACCTTGTCGCTGCCTTCCAGCTCCTTCATCTTTTTCAGCCGGGATTCTTCGGGAATGCCTAGTCCTTTCAGCAGTGCTGCCGCTTCCGCCTCGGCATCGTAACCGTTCATCTCGCCGAATTTGACCTCCAGTTCCGCCGAGCGGATGCCGTCCTCTTCGTTGAAGTCGGCCTTGGCATAGAGAGCTTCACGCTCGGCCATTATCTTGTAGAGTTTTTTGTGGCCGATGAGGACGGTGTTGAAGACGGTGTATTCGTCAAAGGCGAACTGATCCTGGCTGAGGACGGCGATCCGCTGTCCGGGTCCTTTACTGATTTCACCGTGATCAGGCTCCATCTGCCCAGCAAGTATCTTCAGGAAGGTGGATTTACCGGCGCCGTTTGCTCCGATCAGGCCGTAACAATTGCCGGGAGTGAACTTGATATTAACATCCCGGAAGATGATCCTTTTGCCATAGGACAGGGCGACATTGGAAGCGGTAATCATGGTTGTTTCCTCATATTGAAAGCCAAAAGGAAAACTCCCATGGCATAGTGTGACGGTGAAAAGGTCGAGCGAAAATTAACCCTCCACAAGGGGGATAGTACCTTCACGAAATTCTTCTTCGAAAACCAAGAAAAGAATTTCTGATGTACTAAAAACTATTCGACTGCCGGAGGGATGAGGGTTTCATCTTCATGACCGGGAATCGCGACTTTTTCCTGCTTTCGCTGCTTTTTTTCATCCTTCTTTTTTTTCTTCGCCAGTTCTTTCTGACGTTTTTCGTAGGAATAATTTGTCTTGGCCATGAGTCCCTCCTTGCGAAATTTTCAATTTCGAACTGCTGTAAAAAAAAGACCCCGCATTGCTGCGGGGTCTTTTGCGTGGAAGCTGTCAGCTTTTAGTTCTGAACAACATTGGCCGCTGCAGGACCTTTGGGGCCGTCAACGACCTCGAAGGTGACCCGCGCGCCTTCAGTCAGGGATTTGAAACCCTGAGCCTGAATCGCCGTATGATGGACGAAAACATCCTTGCCACCATCTTGTTCGATAAAACCAAAACCTTTTGCATCATTAAACCACTTTACTGTACCTTGAGGCATCTTGTACTACTCCTTTGTGCGGGTATTGTTTACCCTTTTGTGTAATGAGTCGAAGGATCACGCGATCCTACGACTTTAATGTCTGGATATCCAGACAAGTTGTGTAACTGCTTATCGTTGTCCCGACTTTCTCATGCCGAAGTCGAAGGAGCTGGCTCGGCTTCGCTCTTTCTGGTTGCGGCCGGATGTGCCAGCTTTTTTTACTGCCGGCAGACGTCGGGTATTGTTTTCCCTTTTCGCTTCGACGTGCTCTTGTGCCTCCGCTGCGGTGAAAACAGGGGTGGTCTCGCGCGCCATTTTCCTGCCGAGGTTGCGTTCGATGAGGGCAATCATCTTGCCGTCATCCTGGCCGGCAAAGGTGAGAGCCTGCCCTGACCGTTCCGCCCTGCCGGTCCGTCCGGTGCGATGGGTATAGGTCTCGGCGGTGTCGGGTACATCGTAGTTGATGACATGGGATATGCCCAGAACGTCGATGCCCCTGGCGGCAATGTCTGTCGCGACCAGAATCTTATATGTGCCGTCCCGGAAACCATCCAGAGCCTGCTGCCGTTTCTGCTGGGAGAGATTGCCCTGCAGCGAGGCGGCGCTGAACCCGGCTTTTTCCAGATGCATGGCCAGACTCTTCGCCTTATGCTTGGTGCGGGTGAATACGAGGGCGCTGGTCATCTCCTGTTCATGGATGATGCGCTTGAGCAGCGAGGTTTTCTGGGCGGTGGCGACCTGGAAAAGGACATGGGAAATGGCCGCGACCGGCTGGTTATGGGCGATCTGTACGGTGGCCGGATTTCTCAGGATCTCTTCCGCCAGATGGCGGATTTCCGCGGGCATGGTGGCGGAAAAAACCAGCGACTGGCGTTTTACCGGCAACAGCCTGATGATCCGCCGGATATCCGGCAGGAAACCCTTATCGAACATATGGTCGGCTTCATCCAGCACCAGTACTTCAACGGTGTTGAGGCTGAGTGCCTTGTCGTTCAGCAGGTCGAGCAGGCGACCCGGGCAGGCGACGACGATTTCCACCCCGGCCCGCAGTGTTTTAACTTGCAGTCCCTTACCCACGCCGCCATAAATGACCACGCTGCGCAGGCCGGTCTCTTTACCCATCATGCCGATATTTTCATGGATCTGTTCGGCCAGTTCCCGGGTCGGCGCCACGATCAGAGCCCGTACTTTCTTGCGGGGGCCGTCCAGCAGACGCTGGAGCAGGGGCAGAACAAATGCTGCGGTTTTGCCTGTTCCTGTCTGGGCGAGTCCGAGAATGTCGCGACCGGCAAGGATCGGCGGAATACCATTCATTTGGATGGGGGTAGGGGTGGTGTAGCCGCAGGCGACAATGCCGGCATTGATTGTCGGGTGAAACTGAAAATCTTTAAAACTCATTTATACTCCTGGGTGATTTTGGGCGAGATCACCGGTTTATTCCGGCTATCTCAGGCTGCGGAAGCCGTTTACTCCGCTGGTGGTGCAATGTGTTTTTCAGGGAAGCCGGAATGATGATCCCCTCTTGGCCTGGAGCCGAAGACTGGGGATTGTCTTAAAAGTAATCCCGGGAGTATTTGACTTGCAAAACAACCGTGTTGGCTGAAAAGGTGTCACACCGAGGAATCTGTAAGAAACCATACTGCTTCTCCGTTTTAAGTAAACAGCATGAATTTCAACAGCAACGATCGACGCTCGGGGTAAAAACGAGGTTTGCGAGGAGAACCTGAAGGGAATGTGCTTCTACTTAATCAATGGCACCATTATATTCTCTTTCTGAGGTTTTGCAAGATAATAAATACTGGTAGGTAAAGAAAGTTCACATTGCGGCATGCCGCCGGTCGTCGGTGTCATCTGCATCGATCGTTATTATTTGTCAGGAGAACAATCTTTTTCTTCCAATTTGGTTCCGCCGGACGGTACAATATGACAAGGGTTTCACAACGGCCGGACAGGCCGTTTTCGTTTCCACACCGAACACCACTGGCAAAGAAGTACACAATCAGCACGTTCTACCCCAACCTTAACCAAGGAGAATACCATGACTGAGAGTGTCTACAAAATCATCGAGCTGGTCGGATCAAGCCCCGTGTCCTGGGAAGAAGCTACCCAAAATGCCGTCAAGTCTGCCGGAATGAGCCTTCGTGACCTGCGCATTGCCGAAGTGGTCACACTGGATATGAAGATGGAGAACGATCGCCCGGCGGTTTTCCGGTCGCGGGTGAAACTCTCTTTCAAAGTCCTCGCCGAGTGATTGTCCGCAGACTTCACATCGCTCTGACTATGCTTGAGGTGTGGGAGAAAACCATGCTCCCTGCCTCAAGTCTCTTCTTCCGTCGTTTCCTCGTCGCATTGTAGAAAAAATAGCTTCAGCGAAGCCGTTCGCCGATCGCCCGGCCGTAATCCTGACAGGCCTTGCGTCCTTCCCTCTCGGCAATTTTGGTCTCGATGAGATTCAAGGAACCGAGTGAGATCATGTCCATCTTGAAGACGTGCATCATGGTATCGTAGATCATCGCGGGACTCTCGCCGCTATGGGTATGGGACCCGAAGGCGCCGCCGACCTTGCCGGTAAGGTTGACCAGTTCCGCCTTGAACAGGAATTGCTTCATGCCTTCCGTCATATCCTTGTGATAAGTCGGACAGCCGAAAACATAGGCGTCGAAACCGACGAGGTCCAGTTCATTGCCGATTTCGGAGATTTTTTTCATGACGACATCCAGGCCGGCCAGACGAAGACCTTCGGCGATGAAATCGGCCATAGCTTCGGTTTTTCCTGTTCGACTGTGATAGACGATAAGAGCTTTCTTCATGGAACCTCCTCCGGTGGTGTGAATTGTTGCTGCCTTGTTGCTTGCCCCGCGAAAGTCACTCTGCGGCCTTGGTCCGGTTGACCAGGATGAGTCCTGTCACTACCAGTACTATGGCGCCGATAAGGTTGACGGTCAATGGCTCATCGAGCAGAACTATGCCTAAAAGTACGCCTGAAATCGGCATGATAAAGACAAAGGTATGAAGGGCCGTGGCCCCGAATCTGCTGATCATGGTGTTCCACGCCACAAACCCGAACGAGGCCGTAACGAATATCTGATAGAGCATGGCTTGGACAACTGGCGAATTGATTGTTCCGATCATTGTGTCGTCAAAGAAATAACCGCTGATCAGAAAAATCGGCGTTGCCACGGCCATGGGGTACAGGGTGATCTGGAGCGGATGGAAATTACCTATAATCTTCTTTATGTAAATCACATGACCGCTCCAGATCATGACGGCGAGAAGGATCAGGAGGTCGCCGTGCAAGGCATCGCCGGTCATGGCGAGATTATCGAGAAAGAGTACCGCCACCCCGGCGAAACCGACGACGAGTCCCAGGATTCTCTGCCGCCGAATGGTCTCTCCCGGAATGAATACATGAGCGAGCAGCATGACCATGAAGGGCAAAATGTTGCTGATCAGAGTGCCGTGGGAGGCGGTGGTTTTGGCCTGGCCGAAATAAAACAGGGAGAGCTGGGTGAAAAAAATGGCCGCCAGAACGAACACATGCCCGAACAGACCTCGTCGTATCGCCAGTGGTTTGCCGGTGCAGACCGCATACAGGCAGAGAACGACGGCGGCGGTGCCGAAACGCAGACCGGCAGTGGTGAAGACTCCCAGCCCGGTCAGGCTGATCTTGACGGCAACGGCATTGGCGCCGAACAGAATGCACAAAAAAGCGGTAAAAAACGACGCCCCGAGAGGCAGCCCATGGCTGGTCACTTGAGGGTGGATTGCATTGACGTATGTCTTCAACCGACTACCTTCGTTTAGCGCTACGGCAATTTGCGGCGCAAATGGACCAGATCGGGTCTACTTCCAGCTCATTCAAGAGTGATTTCCTGGCCAAAATTCAGCACAAGCGCCTTCTTGCCGAGAGCTTCGACCTTTTTCCTGAATATGTTCGGATCGGCGGCGATGACCGGGAAGGTGTTGAAGTGTATGGGAATGGCGACCCTGGGGTTTACCAGTTCGACCGCCTTCACCGCGTCTTCTATGCCCATCGTGAAATTGTCGCCGATCGGCAGCAGCATATAATCAATCGGGGTCATTTCGCCAATCAATTTCATGTCGTAAAAGAGTCCGGTGTCGCCGGTGTGGTAGATCGATTTGCCCTCGATGGTCAGGATCACGCCGGCGGGTTCGCCGCCATAGGTGTTATCCGGGGTCATCGACCCGTGGTGGGCGATGGTGAACTTCAACCGGCCGAAGTCGAAGTTGTGAGCCCCGCCGATGTGCATGTTATGGGCGCGGAAGCCTTTGCCGATACAGTAATTGGCGAGTTCGTTGACACAGATGAAGAGCGGGTTGGTTCTCTTGGCGATCTTGAAGGCGTCGCCGACATGGTCGCCGTGGGCATGGGTCAGGACGATGAAATCGGCGGCAAGATCTTCCGATTTGACCGGGGAAGTCGGATTGTCGTCGAGGAACGGATCGATGAGAATGGTATGGCCGGCATCGGTAGTGATCTGAAAGGACGAATGAGAAAAATATCTGAGTTTCATGTCTGCCTCCGGGGTTGATCGCTCGTGGTTGGCTTGTGTCCGTCAGGGAGCCTCTGCCGGTTCTGTTACCTGTCTGTGCTTTTCGTTCCGGCGCCACCTTCCTTGCAAAGGGTCCCCAAGGATTGCTCTCCCATCAGACAATAGCAGCAATCTCCATAGTTTTCAAATAGATTGTGGATGTATGTTTCGATGACCGGGATGGGTGAAAGCGGCCGGCTGTTCAGGTTTTTCTGCCGAGTCGATCGATTCCCTTCCTGAAGAGGGCGTCGATCTTTTCACTTCGGGAAAATGTGGTTATTGTAAAAAAGCGCCAATTTGCAGGTTTAGAGATGAAAAGCCCAGCTGCCGGGAGGTGCAGGAATCGTCTGAGAAAAAGCCGACAGGACAGCTTGGCCACGCGACTGTTGAGGCGGCGCCTGCCTGGGAGAATTAAAAGTTGACTGGGCGCTGCAAGGTAACATAAAATTCAAAAAAGTTTAGAGCCGTTACGAAATAACCAGGCCATTTTCGCCCCATTTCGTTACGGCTCCTTAGACCGTTCCCAGCAGTCACAAAATCAGGAACATTCTGCCCAAGGCGTCCCTTGTGGGATGTATGAGACATACCAATGGATTTGCGACAGGTTCTTCTTGTTGAAGACAGCAAGATGTTTGGCCGACTGGCCAAAAACAGAATAGAAAAAACCTTTGACGTCCCCGTCTTCTGGACCAGAACTCTGGCCGAGACGGAGAATATGCTGGGGATGGCAAAGGGTCATTTTTCCTTGGCCCTGCTCGATTTCACCCTGCCGGATGCCCCGAACGGCGAAGTGATCGACCGGGTGGTGGCGGAAGGCATCACGACCTTTGTTTTTACCGCCGACTTAAATGAAGAGGTGCGGAATCTGGTCTGGTCGAAGAAGGTGGCGGACTACATCCTCAAAGAGGATCCGAACAGCCTCGACTATATTATCGCGGCCATCCGCCAACTGGGCGAGAACCAGGACTCGCTGGTGCTCGTGGTCGGCGATTCGTCGCACTATCGAACTCTGGTCTCCGAACTGCTTTATGTCCGAAAATTCAGGGTCTTGAATGCTACCGACGGCAAAAGCGCCCTGGCCATTCTCAATGAATATCCCGAAATGAGGCTGGTGGTCACCGATTACAACATGCCGGGAATGGACGGTTGTACGCTTTGTCAGAAAATCAGGGAGCAGTTCAAACAGGATCGTCTGGCCATCATCGGTTTCTCGTCAAAAAACGAGGGGAATATCGGTGCCAGATTCATTAAGAGCGGGGCCAACGATTTTCTCATTCAGCAGTCCTTTCTGGTGGAGGAATTCTACTGCCGGGTCAACCATTGCCTGGAAACCTTAAGTCTCATCGATAAAATACGCGATGGGGCCATCCGCGACTTTCTCTCCGGCCTGCATAACCGGAGGTACTTTTTCGATGCCGGCAGCAAACTGCTCGATCATGCCCGGAAAAATGCCGAGACCTTAGCCTGCATTATGCTTGATATCGACTACTTCAAGAAGGTAAATGACAGCTACGGGCATGACGTGGGCGATCTGGTGATCAAAAGCATCGCCAAGATGCTGCGCGATAATGCAGGTGCTCGGGATATCGTCGCCCGGATCGGCGGCGAGGAGTTTTGCGTCCTCGCTCCCGGCTACAAGAAGTATGAGGTTGTCGAGCGGTTTGAAGAACTCCGGTGGCGGATCGAGACCACCCCCGTTGCCGTACTTGAAGACAAAGGACCGCTCTTTGTCACTTCAAGTATCGGAATATGCGCGGAAATCTGCGACGGTCTGGAGGTCATGCTGAAAAAAGCGGACGAGCAGCTCTACAGAGCCAAGAACAGCGGCCGCAATCGGGTTTTGGTTGAAGGTCCCGTAAAGTAAGCTACGGGACCTGCCTGCTTTACTGCTTTTGCCAGACCTGGGTGTGAGTGCCGTTGTCTCGGACGATGGTGATGCTGGTGGTTCCACACGTTTTGGAGGTGAGATTGCTCGGCGAGAAATTTTCGCACGCTACCTCTGCATCGCAGGCCTGATCGGGCAGGAAGATGTCGGCCAACCCGCCGGTCGTGCCGCTGATGCAGGTGCCGGGGGTGGTGGTGTCGGGAACGGAGACGGTGAGAGAGCCCGGGCTCACCGACACGAAGGTGCTGGAGGTAGAGGTGGTGCAGGTTACCGTCTGGTTCTGTCCGGCACCGGAGGTGCAGGAAGAGGTGTTTTGGTAACTGGTCAAGCGCCAGGTGCCGCTGGCATTAACCGGTGGAGTGGTCGGTGGTTCCTCGGCCGGAGGTTCTTCGGCCGGGGGCTCTTCGGAACCGCCGCCACCGCCGCCCCCGCCGCCCAGAGCCAGAGCGACCACGGCTACGCCGGCGATGGCTCCGCCGCCGATCAAGTACGGGTTCCAGGATGTTTCGGAAGGTTCGGCCACCGTCCCCCCGGCGACCGCATCGGTTGCAATCCAGCTCACCGATTCGGGATTGTACAGGCCAGCCACGACGCCGTATTTTTCGGAAGGATCGGCAACCTGGAAATCATAGCCGTCGGCAAAGCCGATGATATGCTTCGACGCATAGGGGGATTCGCTGTAGACTTTGATAGTTTCCTGCTTGGCTTCCGGCTTGCCTGGCTTTTCGGTAACGGCAGTCTGGTATTGCTGAGACTTGACGACAACGCTGCTTTTGTTTTTGACGAGGATCAGGTATTCGATCTCCCCGGCATCGGCCGCCGGGGCGGGGATCTTCCCGCTGTAGGCGTTGCCCTTCGTCTTGGTCAGGGGGATGTAATAGTAGATGGTTCCGACCGTCGACTTGAAATAGACCCGCACCACCTCGACACCGGCCGAATCTTCGACGGTGGCGGTTACGGCAACTGGTACGCCCGCAGGTGCGGAACCAAGCGGCTGATGGAGAATTTTGGTATCGGACAAGGGCGTGTTGTCCGCCGCGATTACCCAGGGAGAACTGTTCAGCATCACGAGCAATGGTATCAGTAACCGGGCGACACATCGTATACAATATGCTTTCATCTCAATATCCCCATTCAACTATGATTGCGAGAAAACGGTGCACGAGGGTTGATTGCACCTGAATTATCAACCTGTCATGAAATTGCGAAAATTGCGATTAGTGTAATCGATCCTGTTTATAAGTCAATAATTTCAACCAGCTTATGCATTGAAAGCGGCGGCAACGGGCGTTGCAGACGGTGGCCGTGACATGGAGGGCGCACGATGAAAAAATATGCTATCGCCGCGATCGGTGAACTCCTCTGGGACGTTTTGCCCAACGCGGAGGTCCTCGGCGGGGCGCCGGTAAATTTTGCCTATCATGTAACTGCTCTGGGGGCGGAGGGCATTCCCATCTCGACAGTCGGCAATGATCTGCGCGGGGCAAGGGCCATGGCCGAACTGCGCCGGCGTGGGGTGGAGACCGCGGGGATCTCGGTGGCGGAAGGGCGCCCCACCGGCTATGTCGACATCGCGCTCGACACCCTGGGGGTGGCCACCTACAGCTTTCCCGCCGAGGTAGCCTGGGATTGCCTGCAGGTGAATGGATTCGCCCGGGACCTGCAAGACAGACTCGATGCCGTCTGTTTCGGCACCCTCGCTCAGCGGTCCGCAGAATCCCGGCGGACCATCCGAGATTTTCTCGACGGCCTCCGCCCGGGGACGGTGCGGATCTATGACGTCAATCTCCGGCAGAATTTCTACTCACGGGAAATCGTCGAATCGTCGCTTAACCGCGCCGATATATTGAAACTGAGCGATGAAGAGCTGCCGCTGCTGGCGAAGCTGTTGGGGCTCGGCAGGGAGAAAAAGAGGCTGTGGCTCAAGCTGCTGCTCGAACGATTCGGCTTGAGCCTGGCGATCCTTACGCGCGGCAGCCGCGGCAGCCTTCTCCTGACCCCGGCCGGTTCTTCCGACCACTCCGGCATCATCCTTGCGGATACCGCAGATACAATCGGGGCGGGGGATGCTTTTACCGCGGCGGTGACCATCGGCTATCTCGGGAAGATGGCTCTCGGCCACATCAACGACCTGGCCAACAGACTTGCCGCCTACGTCTGCACCCGGCAGGGGGCGATGCCGGATATTCCCGAAACCCTCAAAATGACTAACGGACGCATTGCCGGATGAAGGCAGTTGCGCTATTTTTCCAGGGGATCGTGAAAAATTAACAAGCCGAACCGCTTTTTTGTCGCTATTTTATGGACCGATTCGGCCGGCTCTCTTTTCGGGGGCATACATGCGGGTTCGCGCCGTTGATACGCACAAGGCCTTGCCTTCAGAAAAAACAGTGGAAAACATATGGTTCTGACAAAAGAGGAAATTAATCGGAAACTGCTGCATATCTTCTCCGGGACCCTCATCCCGGCGGGAATCTTCTACATCCCCATGCTGGAGGACTACTCCTCGCTCACCCCGGTCGTCGTTTTGCTCTTTCTCACGCTCGGTTCGTTCTCCCTGGAATTCTTGCGTTTCAACAATGCGGCGGTGCAAAAGCTGTTCGCCAGCCTCGGGTCTGGGGTGCTGAGAAGCTCGGAACAGAGAACGATGACGGGGTCGACCTATATCTTTGCCTCGGCTTTCATCTGTTCGGTGATTTTTTACCAGGATCCGCAGATCTCTTTTATCGCCTTATCCCTCTTCATTTTGGGCGATGCGGTGGCGGCCCTTGTCGGGATCCGCTTCGGACGGATCAAGATCGGCAAGAAATCCCTGGAAGGCTCGGCGGCCTGTTTTTTCCTGGGTCTTTTCCTCTTCTTCTTCGTCTATCCCAATCTGCCGCTGCTGCTTGACCGATGGAACGGTTCCGTGCCCCTGCCGCTTATCTTTATCGCCTCGTTTG
>MGTI01000078.1 GCA_001799365.1 Desulfobacterales bacterium GWB2_56_26
TAAAGGGATTCTTCCTGTTGTATATGCATTCAAAAAAATCCGATGGAGGCAATATTACCGATTTAAATTCCAGGCCTACAGACTGGCACCAGTCATGCCACTTAAAGTTGAGAAATGAAGGTGATATTTGTACAGGAATCCATGGGGTTCTGTAATAATCGGCCAGAATTGCCGCGTGCAATGATTCCGCAATAACTAACTCTGACTCTGCAATACCTTGTATTACTTGTTCAAAATCTCCCAATGGGTCGATATATGTTATCCCAGCCTGTAAGCATACGCTCTCCCAATTGCCTATTACGGCAGTTCTCCAGTGAGGAACAAAAGAAACCCCTTTTTTCTGAGGAATCGATGAGAATCCCGGAACTTTGGAAATTAACCAGGCACCGTCCACAATGGCTTTCTCAGGGCTAAGTGCAAATTTGCTGGCAGTCAGAGGCCCTCTAACAAAATAAAAATACCAATCATCTATTGCAGACTGCGGCGGAATATCTCCATATCCACTACCTGTTCCAAAAATTACTTTTTTTCCTTTAACATAATTCAATTCAGACTTTAAAAGAGAGCCTATGCCGACAAGCCTTATATCGTCTTGTGGATCGAGAAGATCAGGTATGAGTTTCGGCCACAACCAGTGATTCATATAATCACCGAAATTCGTCGTTCCTCGCCAATAAAATGGATTCATCTAGAACACCTCAATATGACCTGCTTATTCGCTTATAAGAGAAGAGTATATTGCATCCAATCTTGCCATTTTTTTCTTCCAATCGAACTCTCGTTGGGCGTAAATGAACGCATTTTTCCCCATTTCCTGTCTAATTTTTCTATTTTCAACGAGAAAGTCTAAAGCATCAGCTATATTTTGTGCATATTCTTCAGGTTCGGTTGGCAGTATTTTCAGTCCGCAACCTTCATTAACCAAATAGGCTGGGCCGCCATAATTGCATGTAATGCATGGCAATCCATGAGACATGGCTTCAAGCAAGACACCTCCGGTCGGTTCTCGAAAACTCGGAAAAACGAAGATATCAGCATCTCTGTAAGCAATTTCAATTTGTTTACTATTACACCATCCCGCACAGGTAATAATGCTAGTCAGGTTCAGTTCTCTGATTTCTTTCAAACAAGAAGGTAAATCATCACCATCTCCTATAATAGTAAACGAAATATTCTCCTTGTTCTTCATCCTTGATACTGCACGAATAGCATCTCTCGCTCCTTTTGTCCTGATGACTCGCCCCACAAATAATAGTTGCACCTTCTCCTTGTTCGTGCAATTTCTTTCAAATTCTTCTACAAACTCAATATGGTCAAGTCCATGCTCAATTTCTACCTCAAACCTTTTTACTGGAAGCGGTTTGATAAGATCTAAAATATATGGCGCACCGCCAAGGACACAGTCCGTAAGCAAATATGAATTTCTCAGGGTTCGGTCGATTTTTTTTCTGAGCCCATCGGATTTTCTCAGAAATTTATAAGGATGAAATGCCTCACGAATTTCATTACATAAAGGTTTTGGAGTAGGCAACCCTCCAGCCACAGGGCCTCTAACCAAGGGCAAACCCAATCCATACGCAGGCGATGCATATCGCCATGCAAATGGATTGAGATGGTGTATTAAGTCATAACTATTTTGTTGAATTAATTTTTGTATCAGCTTGCGAGCTTTCTTGAAGTAAAAAAAGTATCCAGGTTTTGCGATTGACCTGAAACGTTCAAGATAATTGGGGACTCTGATATCGCACCATTCGATAACAGTGAGATCTGGAAATTGCTCTTTCACACAACCAAACCTGTCCGGTCGACTTACCGAAAATAGGGTGACCTCATGTCGTTGAGCGATTCCACGAACCCACCGGTAGGCAATTTGGGGTTCGCTTACATCATCTCGATCACAAGCCCATGTAATTAAAAGTATTTTCATATTTTACCGACCAGGCCAGCATGTTCGATATGCCCGAACCACATTCACGAAATGACTAGCTCTTGGTTTATATCGTGCCGCAAAAAAGGAGCCTATACTCCACACCATAGCCCTGGAGAGGTTGAAAAACATGAGTACGAGATATGCTGACATTGCAGCGATACTCCCTCCATGTTTCCGATGCAGCCTCACGGTTGCGGCCGTCAACATGACATCCCGGTTATAATTCAATTTTTTTACACTTCCTCCCCCGTGATGGATGATTGTCCCGACCGGAGTAAAGGCAAGTATCCAACCGGATTCCCTGATTCTCCTGCACCAGTCCGTCTCTTCGGCAAAAAAGAAAAACCTCTCGTCAAATGAACCGACAGTTGCAAGGAGTTCTCGGCGAATCATAAGGTAACAGCCGCTGACGACCTCCACCTCCCGTTCTTCATCCCTCCGCCACGCCCGCATGAGGTAACAATCGAGAAACGACAGACCGGGAATTCTGTCTAAGGCGAGAGTCATGATCAACAGACGAACCAGAGTCGGATATCCTGAACAGGTATGCTGAATGGTTCGATCCGGGTTAAGAACCTGGCATCCCATTGCACCAGTCCGGCTGTTATGCTGCAGATACTCGACTGAAGCCCTCAGCACATCGTCCAGCACGACCGTGTCTGAATTGAGAAGCAGGATATACTTTCCGCCGCACAGGGCAAATCCCTGGTTATTGGCGGAGGCAAATCCCCTGTTGTAAGCGTTTTCGATCAGTAAAATGTCAGGAAATATCTTCTTGATCATGGCGGCAGAGCCATCCTCGGAATTGTTGTCGACTACAACAACCTGTACCGTCAATCCGGCGCTATTGCGCATAACCGAGGCAAGGCATTCTCTGGTCATCTCCAGGGTATTATACGAGACGACGACAATACTGAGATCGCATTGCGGCAGAGCGCCTGACTGCACCATGATGTTGGTAGAAAATGGCTGGATACTGATCATGCTGGAACATGCCGGCATGTTTCAATTGCCAGGAAGAAAATCACGAATCGATTTCATGAGCAGCGGAGAAGGATCTATATTTCTTAACGTTTCTTGGCTCTTGCAGATGTCTTCCATGTCGGCAAGTTTCTGTCGGAGTTCGTTTTCGTCAAAGGCCACAGCGATATAGCTCAGCGCAAGAAAACGGCTGGCCGTGGCGATCTGATGATCATTGCGATGCTCGCCAAGAGCCGCTTTGCGCGGCATGACGATGATTGGCGTTCCCGTCTCCAGTGCGGAAATTATTGTGCCCATTCCCGCATGGGCGACGACAAGCTGCGCCTCCTGCAGTCTTTGCCTGAATTCGCCCTGCTCCAGAAAATCCTTATACTGAATATGGCTGGGACGAAAGGTAGACCGCCCGATCTGGGCAAAAACTTTCTGCTGCTGCTGACCCGCCCACAGGTCCATGGTACGGATTAACCGATCAAACGGCAGCTGCTCACCGACTGTTACAAGGATCACAGAATTGCCCCCCTATACAGCGGCCCCTCAGGTGTGGCGAGATGCTCCCATTGAGTAAACCAGAGATCGGCATATCTGCCGGCCATTTGACCGGACATGGAAAGTTGCTCTACATTGGCAATGCTGTCGAGCCAGATGGTCTTTGCGCCCAATGCCTTCCCGAACAGCAGGGCGAAAAACCCTGGCGCGGCGCCGGTCGATACCACGATATCCGGACGGACCGTCAGAACATGTTTCAACATCACCAATGCCAGCCAGAGCGTCTTCAGCTTATTCCAGCGACTCGCATCGGGAACAACGAGAAACCTGGCCGAGTCGACTGTGGAACGATACCGCTCTTCGGTTGTAACATAGATTTTTTCCATCCCCTCGAAGGCAGGATACAAACGATTCAACTGTACCCAGTGACCACCGGAAGAAGCGACGAGCATTACTTTTTTCATCAGACCATTTCTCCATTGTTATTTTTTTGCCTGAGTTGCGAATCGCGGCTGGTCTCGTCTCTTTCCCAGGTAGTATTTCCTTCCCCGGCGGAATGAAATCCGGCCAGAATTCTCGCAGCCATATTGACATAGAAATACACTGCGATTTTCGGCCAGAGAGATATCGACCCCACCAGAGGCAACAGCGCCTTGCCATACGATTTTTCTTCATTTTTCATCAGTTCTGGATTTTTTTTCGCCAGTTCGTATCGTCCCCTCCTGCTCCTTGTCTTGATTGCGATTAAGCCGCCAAGATTTACCGGTGCCCGTACCGATGACCAGCTGTTTTCTACGAGAAGCCGCTCGTGCGGCCGAAACAGTGCCCTGATGTAGCCATCGTCGGCGATAACGTCCGGAAAAGAGTCGAATCGCCGTCGCCCTTGTTCCGACAGCGCGTATACGCCTGATCCAATCATGCCTTCCCGGACGTACGGCAGTTGCTGCCAGAGTTCGTAATAACTCCTGACAGCCCATGAGGCGTCGTGGTACTCCATACGCATTGCCGGTGCAGCGGCAAGCTGCGGTCCCTGCTGCAGCGCCCCGGCAATCATTGCAACGCTGTCAAGGGAAAGGACGACATCCGCATCCTGATAAATGCGGGGGGACCATTTGGCCGCATGGTCACCCAGATTAAGAGCCCTGGCTTTTGATGCCACCGGTGTTTCGAGACAGATTATCGATGGATGGACAGCGGCAGCAACACCCGCCGTATTATCGATGCAGCCGTTGCATACCACGACAACCTCGATGGAGCCGTCGGCGATACCCGGGAGAAGAGCAGTCAACGCTGCTACGATGACTTTCTCTTCGTTATGGGCAGGAATGATGATCGAAACCGGCATAAAAAGTTACTTAGGTTCTTGCAAGGTATCGAATACAACCGATTTGGTCGAAGCTTCGGCTTGCCTGTTAAAACACTCGCGCTATATCCTGTTTAAGCAAGTTTCGTGCCCGCGTTAGGATGACGTGTTGTTTATATCTTCAGAGGTTAAAAATATTGGAAGTGTTTAAATTACAGCCTGTTGCGATATAAAAGGAAGGGCGATTGGAAAGAGTTAAGCAAGGATTAATTTGCTTGTATGGGTGAATGAGCTTCATGCTCACCGCAATTCTACGAACATGGATTTGTATTCGGAGAATATAGAAATTAATTCTTCATTATTCTACGGAGTAAGTCTTGTCCTGCGCAGCCAGCCAGGCCCCACTGCCTAACATGAAAAAAAACCATACATGAAGACTGTTCCAGAAATGTACCGTGCAACCGGCGATGATCAGGCCGATCATGGAAAACGCCCACCCGGTCCGCATCAGTTTGGCGGGTTCAGTCAGATTCGCTTGCTGCTTGACGGCATACATCAGCATCAGTCCCCCGCCAGCCAGCAAAAAGAAGGATGGAAGGCCATAACGAACCATGTTGACCAGCCAGAAATTGTCCATGCTGGTGCTGTGCATCCAGGAGGGTCGAACCCAGTCGGCAAAGCCTATGCCAATCCACGGATGCTCTGCGACATTATGTTTCGTCCCCCATTCCCAGATAATGAGGCGGTTGTAGGCAGTTTCGGCACTGAAGGTCAACCGGTGCAGAATGACTTTCATTGGGGTCCGGTTGGAAAGAAGATCGATAAAGAAGTAGGCAATCACCAGCAGAAATGAAAAGATCCGCCACTTTGACTGCATACCCTTTGTCATTCTATTCCAGACAGC
This sequence comes from Desulfobacterales bacterium GWB2_56_26, assembly GCA_001799365.1. GTDB lineage: Bacteria > Desulfobacterota > Desulfobulbia > Desulfobulbales > Desulfocapsaceae > Desulforhopalus_A. Next base: position 5,605 of record MGTI01000078.1, read on the forward strand.
CAATATGAGCTGAACGAACACAGAAGCCAGGGCTCCGCTGGAAACGGACATAAAAGCCGCGACAATAACCCAGGCCGCCCTCAATTTCTGCGACCCCTTTCCGAGAATATTCAGACCAGTGACGTGTAAGGAGAGTGATACAGCACTGGCGCAGAACATCCCGTACACAATAGGATGATCGAACGGCCCGAAGGCCCGGGTTAATCCCAGTCGGCCGCCGATATGTCCGACGTCGGGGCGCAGGATATTTATGCCGGTTAATGCTTCCGGGATAGTGACAAAAGACAGGAAAATAATGGTGAGAATAAGAAATTTAACAAATCTGCCGAACTCCAGTTCATTTCTGATAAAAGAACGGGCAAACAGATAGGCGCCAAAGGATTCCACCACCAGAATTCCGCCGGACTTGAGTCCACTGGAAAACCCGTTATGTATGGAAAGAGCCATCAAGACCCAGCAGGAATAGCCGAGAAGCAGCCAATCCGTGGGCAGTACCCGACCGCATTTGCCTGTGAATACCCTTACGAAGCATGGCAGAAAAAACAGCAGTAAGACCAGGCGGTACACCGTGAGACGGTATTCCCCAAAGTTAAAAGACGCTTCTGTTGGAATAAGCAGCGCCAGCAGAAATAAAGCGATCTGCCAGGGAAGATCATTGATGCGGATAGCCTCCTGCTCAGCGAAATCCTGAATGCTGGCAACTCTTTCTTTTCGCATCAAATTTTACCTTAACGGCAGAGCTATCCGTTGTTTAAGATTTTTAGAATAGATACGTCGTACAGTACCCAGGATCGATTGAACTTTTTCTCTATATGTCAGATGGGCTCTCCACGACGAAAAGCATTGAAACCCCTGATATGCCGGCCGGGGAACCCGCAGCAGCTTAAGCGCCACCATCTGGCCCCACAGCCTGGCGCGAGCCTTCAACAAATTCTTCTGGGATGCCGGCAGCAGGCCGGCACTGGCCTTTTCTGCTACAAGGTATCCCGTCGATATCGCCCTTTCGATAATCCGCTGTCCTGTTAAGGTTCGGGCGAGAATCAACGACCGGCCATCGGCGCCTTCTTCTATTTGTCTGTACCAAGGATCACCTGTCGAAATATCCGCAGATTCACCGGTATGGTCGGCGCAGATATAACAACGCCATTGCCGGTATTTTTGCAGGATATCGCCCCACGACTGACGATAGGTCAATTCCCGACATGCCAGGCTGCCGGATTGTATGGCTGTAGTTTTTCCAGGCCAACCACACCCCCGGTAACGAAGGCCAATCAGCTCGTTCGGCGAATCGACATCCATCTGTCGGAGCATTTCCAGCGTCCCGTTGGTCGAGGGAGTGCCGGCACAAAAGCAGGCCATGACCAGGCCCGCCTTAGCATTCAGGTCGGGCTTCAGTCGTCGGACCTTCTGCAGCGCGGCAACATCACAGGGCTTGCCGATAAAAACGCAGGGAGCAGGTGCGATTTCAACCTCGTGTAAACCTTCGCAGGGACTTGCAGGAGAATACCGGGAACCGGCGGCAGCAAGGATTTCCCCGCGATTCCGGCTCATGACCGTTGTATTCAGGTACGGTGTTATCTTGTCCGCGGCGGTGTGCAGAACTCCATGCATGCCTTCATGCTCCAGACAGTAAAGGGAAATGGCGCTCAATACCCCGCCGCTTGAACCTTTGAAACGAATTTCCGGATCGGCGGCATATCCCTCCCAGATGTCCAGGATTGGCCCCCACTCTCGTAGCAGCGAGCCAGTCACCCCCTGCCGTTGCCATATTTCCGAAGCACGCGACATTGCCGCTCCAGGGCACAGGTTGAATGCGAATTGACAATTTTTTGAGTATTCTCCAGCCTCGGTGAAGCGAGGTCGACGGCCAAAAGCCGGCACATCGGCCATCACAATATTTTCCGAGTCGAGATACGCGCATAGCCCGCAACCGCAGCACAGCTGATACTCGACAACCTGTCTTAAACTGGTAACTTTCACCAACTACTCCTCTTCATCGCCGGAAAGCAGGCAATACTTCGCGATTGTCGCTCAATGCCGCCGGCTCGCGTATGCCATCGAACATATGGAAAAGCAGATTTTTTAATTCAGGCACCGTTTTCGCGAGCACTGCGCGCAACTCTTCCCGACGCCGATATGTAGTCATGATCCCGTGCAGCACCTGGTCGTTGGTGAGTGTGCGCAGGTCGAGAACACAGTCCGCGACCCCTGCCGTTGCGAATACTCCGGTAAACTTCCTGCTGTATGCCATGGCGACCGCAGGGATGCCCTGCGAAAGCGCAGCAATGGTCGCATGCATCCGTGCTCCCAGGAAAAAATCGCAGAGACCGATGACGTACTTCGTTTCGTTTTGATCATAACCTCTCTCCAGAATAGTAACTTTGCTCTGGATCTCCGAGGGCAAACCCTGCACGGCATGCTGAGCAGCAACAAGGTCATCCTCCACAGCAAAATCGGCATCGGGAAGCACATGGGGCACGAGCAATACCTGCAGATTGGCCTGCCCGGCAAAAAAAGAGATAATCTCCCTGACCAGCGCGGGATAGTTGCACGCCAGGCCAAACATATTGTCTCGGGTATAGCCGCCGTGATACAGCAGGCCGCTGATATTCAGGCCGATCAGGCGCTGGCCGGTAGCCTTAAATTGTTCGAGGTGGGCGATATGACCGGTCACCGGTCTTACCGGCTCCATGATAAAGGCCACATCGGGGCAGAGTTTCACCTTGCGCGACGGGCCAGTCAATTCTTCAACCACCGCTATCCCTTCCTGATCCCGTGAATAGATCGTTGCAGTTCTTTCGAGGATTATGCGGGCCAGGCGCCGGGCTAAAGAGCTCTTGAACGGACCGTACGTCTGCGGCAGAAGGATGAACGGTTTGCCGGTCATCTGACAGGTACGCTTCAAAAGGTATCCCCGGAATAACCTGGAAAGGCCATAGATGTCGCTGAAACTGTCGCCACCGGTAATGTCGCACACCAAGTCGCAACGTAAGAGTTCGCCCAAGGTGGAGTTGTTGCCGGCCAGTCTCTGTCTCGGCAGGCGAAACAGCCGGCATACAACCACTGCCAGCCATAACCTGGCAATATGATGGGAAGCCAGCAGGTTGGTGCAATATCGCACCGGCCAGGTCAAAAACGCTTCATCCCGACCATCCATCTTGATTTCAGCGTACCCTGGATTTCGGCTCACCCCGACCAGAACTATCCTGGCGCCAGGCCATCGATTCCTGATAACTTTGATGCTCGACCAGGCCAGAGCATTGACCCCCAGATTGCCGGTGACAAACGATGCACCAAGAAGAACAATCGATATCTCCGGTGACGACAAAGGCTTATTCATAACCAAGTTCCCTGGCTTTTGTGGTCGGGTCCGCAAGCCGCTTATGGATGCTTCTATCGGTCGTTCTGAGCATCTGCGCGATGCGCCTTTTCAAGAGCGGCCAGCCGAACCGCGTCATCCTGGTACAGCAGGTCTGGATCGGCAGACTGTTCGCCCATTTGCCGCACAGATAGGAGTAACATTGCCCGAAATCCTCATTCAGACGCACAACCGGCAGACTGTTGTGAATGACCGGCGCATGGATGATGTAGGCCCCCATGCCCAAGAGCAAAGCCTCCTGGACAATATCCGTCCCGTAGAGATGCCATCCCTGAAGCTTGTCGTCAAAGTGCAGGCCCGAACTCTTTTTCACCACCAGAATCAATTCATCGAGAGACACAGCAGGTTCTGATTGCTGAACGGAAGTACCAACCTCCCGCCCCAGGCCAGTGGACCAGGAACACCCTTTCACCGCACCGAGGCCATCCACCCCAACCACTCCTAATACCGCCCATGAAGGGTCTTTCCGGTCGAGCACTGCGACTGCAGCGAGCAACTGCCGATGCCAGCCGGCAGGAATGTACACATCCTGGTGGGCAAAAATTAAAATCTCCCCGGTTGCTTTTGCAGTGCCATAGTTATACGCCTGGCTTGCCGCGCCGAATCCTTTGGCGGTAATGAATTGCACCCCGTCCGCAGAGAGCAGCGGCGAACGAAACAGATTGGACTCCGAAACCTGACGATTGTTGACAGCTGCTATGACTGTAATATTGTCTGCTGAAATCATAGTCGATAGTATACCGAACGTCGGAACCCGCTTTTTGCATTTCTTCTTTGTTCGAGCAAGCTGATTCCTGCCGAACCGGAAAGCCCGACAAGGAATTTCAAAATCTTGCCAAAAGATGGTTGAGTCTGAAAAAAAATGAAGAAACATCGCCTCGCTTTTCCTGGGTATTTCATTCGATGATAGACCAAACCTAGATCAAACCAGGAGCTGCTGAGCTTTTCCTGCACAAATACGCGTTGTTTTGCTTGAAGTTGCTCATTTAATAGTTTTTGAAAAATTTTGATCAGGCTTTTATAGTTTTTCACGCTGTCATTCAACGCCTGGATGCTCAGGTTGACATCCACGGGTTCATCCCTGCGATAGGCTCTTGCTAAAATAGCAGGATTGACGGTGAATCCGCCAAGCAGGGAGAGGCGATAAAACAGGTCGCTATCCTCATGTATGGAGAGTTCCTCATCAAACAGCCCAACCTCATGGATCGCATCTCGTCTTGCCAGAACGGTTGAAGTGAATGCATAGGATTTGAAAAGCGGTTCCTGGATGAATTCAACCTGATGAGAGACAAAATTCCGGCATGTTTTTAAGAAGTCTATCGAAACCATTCCAGTCTTTCCCTCAAATGAGATGTTAGAGCAACTCAGTACAGCATCCGGATATTGCGACACATCCTTAACTTGCTGCTCCAATTTGCCGGGCAACCATTCATCATCCGAATCCAGAAAAGCAATCCATTTCCCTTTTGCTGCTCTTATTCCTGTATTTCGTGCTGCACTCACTCCTTTGTTTTCCTGGAAAATATATGCAATTTTCGACAGATAAGGTTGCAGAGCCTCTTTGGTGTTATCCGTGGAACCATCATCGATAACAATAATTTCGTAATCGGTGAAAGTCTGCGACATCACACTCAAGATCGCATCACACACGCAATGGGAGCGGTTATAGCTTGGAATAATGACGGAAATAAGCGGAAAATCATATGACACTTTTTTATTCTCCTCTCTTATTTCCTCAAATTTTCTGCATGAATTAGTCATTGATCATATGAGAGCATCTTTAAGGAATTTAATGCCTTTTTCACGAAACCCTTTGATATTTGTCTCAACACCGCTCCAATCTATTTCCTCCTGACACAACGCTTCAACACAATTTTGATCAAATTCGGTGACTGAACGATTACTTAAACCAACAACTTCCAGCAGCGTTTCAATCCGGTTATTCATTCCCGACGACAAGCCTTTTCGAAGTATAGTGATAAATGGACGATGGTATAATAAAGCAAAAACAGTTCCATGGAATGAATTGGTTACGATGAAATCCGAATTATGTAATTTATAAAGCCATTGCGCTGGGTTTAAGTACTTCCTCCGAAAAATGTTATATATTACCGAAACAGAATATGAGTCATACAATTCAAGCCCGAACCGGGAACAGACGGTTTTGTTAATTGCTGTTGCTGCCGAGGGAAGGGAACGGCGAGTCTGAAGCTGATAGGAAAAAAGATAAGGTTTTTGTGACTGCTGGTGCTTCTGTTCAATTTTCAGAAAGTCATTGAGTTCTATGAGTAAAGTCGGGTCAGGCACCCAAACGGCATTGAGTCTTCCAAGTTTTTCCATAATATGGAGACCATTTTTCTCACGCACGCTTACCGCATCGAAATGCTTCGCATAAGCTGTATATCTGCGGACTGCATCATCACCAAGATGAATAACGCCAAAACTCGGCGCATAGGCCACTCGCCGCACGCCGTTGTTATTAAAATCGAGCCAAAATGCCCGCTCGTCTTTTTCTTTTCTGAATAGATTCGGATTCCATACCTGATCGCTGCCGCAGATATACATATCGGCCTCTGGTGGGGCGGCAGATAATTGGTCGTGACTCAAGTACCTGACATCGCCGACACGTAAATATTTTTTCTGAAAGGGAATAAAAGGCTTGTACCTGAACTGCTTATCCACCTTTTCAAAGGTATTTGCAGGAGAACGGCCAATCCATGCCAATACTCCTTTCCTGGGCTGCTCTCCAAACAGGTAGTTGATGAA
>MGTI01000079.1 GCA_001799365.1 Desulfobacterales bacterium GWB2_56_26
CAAGATAATGGGCAATGGAAGTGGCAATGATGAAATAGCCGTCGGCCAACCCCTGCATGAGGGCGCTGGCGCCCAGCCGATTCGCGCCATGGTCGGAGAAATTGCATTCGCCGATGGCGAAAAGACCGGGGATGGTGGTCATCAGGTCGTAATCGACCCACAGCCCGCCCATGGTATAGTGCACGGCAGGGTAGATCATCATCGGTTCGACCATCGGATTGCTGTCGGTGATCTTTTCGTACATCAGGAAAAGATTGCCGTATTTCCTGAAGATCGTGTCCTTGCCGTCGCGTTTTATAGCATCGGCGAAATCGAGATACACCGCGAGTCCGGTGCTGCCGACGCCTTTGCCGAGATCACATTGCTCTTTGGCGTTGCGCGAGGCGACATCCCGCGGCACCAGATTGCCGAAGCTCGGATACTTGTTTTCGAGGTAGTAATCGCGCTCTTCTTCCGGAATGTCGGCTGGTTTTCTGGTGTCGCCCTTCTTCTTCGGCACCCAGACCCGGCCGTCGTTCCGCAGGCTCTCGCTCATCAAGGTGAGTTTAGATTGATAGTCGCCATGGACAGGGATGCACGTGGGGTGAATCTGAACAAACGAAGGATTGGCAAACCCCGCCCCCTTTTTATGGGCACGCCAGGAGGCAGTCACGTTGGAGGCCATGGCGTTGGTCGACAGAAAATAGACGTTGCCGTATCCGCCCGTAGCCAGGATAACCACATCGGCGGCATGGCTCTCGATTTCACCGGTTATGATATTTCTGGTGGTGATCCCTCTGGCCCGGCCGTCAACCAGGACGACATCCATCATCTCCCTGCGGTGAAACATTTTTACCCGGCCGGCGCGAATCTGGCGGCTGAGCGCACCGTAGGCCCCCAACAGGAGCTGCTGTCCGGTCTGGCCGCGGGCATAAAAGGTTCGAGATACCTGAGCCCCGCCAAACGATCGGTTGGCGAGCGTCCCGCCGTATTCTCTGGCAAAGGGGACGCCCTGGGCAACGCACTGATCGATAATCTGATTGCTCACCTCGGCCAGGCGATAGACGTTCGCCTCCCTTGCGCGAAAGTCGCCACCCTTTATAGTATCGTAAAACAAGCGATACACAGAATCGCCATCGTTCTGGTAATTCTTGGCGGCATTGATGCCACCCTGGGCCGCGATGGAGTGGGCTCTTCTGGGGCTGTCCTGAATGCAGAAGGTCTTCACCTGGTATCCCTGCTCCGCCAGGGTAGCGGAAGCCGATGCCCCGGCGAGTCCGGTACCGACCACTATGGCGCTGTATTTTCTTCTGTTGGCGGGATTAACAAGTTTATTGGAAAATTGATGGTTGTTCCATTTTTTATCGAGTGGGCCGGACGGTACACGAGAATTGAGTTCCATTTTCAAGACCTTTTAATTTCTTTTGGTTGATAGTCCTGTGAATCGGTTAGGATAGCGGCATTTGGTTTGCAGTGCATCAGTACGATGCGCCGAGGCCGGTCATGAAATAAAAAGCTATCCCCCCAAATATCAAAAGAAAAAACAGTGGGAAGGCAATGGTGAGTCTGGCAATCAACGTATTGTATCTGGGGTGATTGAGGCCGAAAGTCTGCAGCATGCTCCAGAAGCCATGACTCAGGTGGATCGCCAGGATAATAAAGGAAACGATATAGAAGAGGGCGTAGAAGAAATCGCTCAACCGGTCCCTGACGGTAACCGAGATAAGGATATCCTCGGGAGCGAAGGTGAAGCTGGTGATATGAACAAGAAGAAATATGAGAATTAACGCGCCGGTATACGGCATGGTCTGCGAGGCGAAGGAATTCTTGACAACGCGGTCGTAAACGGCGTATCTGGAGTGGCTCTCTTCTCTGTTCTGATAAAAGAGATAGAGACCGACAACGATATGGGCAAGAAAAATCAGCAGAAGGATCGCACTGACGACGAGAACTATCAGGGGGTGACTGTGCAGTTCATCGGCATAGCCCTGGAAAACATCACTGCCCATAAAGATGGTAGCGTTGCCGGCTAAATGAGTACATAAAAACAGGAACAGCAGCAACCCCGTGGTTGCCATGATAAGTTTCTTGCCGATCGATGAGGTTAAAAACCTGACGAACCACATAAGCGCACCCCGGGAAAAGAATTATGAGTTGGTGAAGCTGTTTTTATTGTGGTGATAATATAAAAAAATCTGAAAAAAGAAAGGGAAATATGGTTTTTTCCTGGCGCCGCTTATGAGAATTGTTTATCTATCACTCCATTTTATCTCGCGCACAGGACGTAACCTTCTCATTTTCCCCAGGGATATCTGAATAATGAGGTATACATCAATAATATTTGATTTGGATGGTACTCTTCTTGATACTCTGGCAGGGCTTGTTACCACGTGCAATGCAGTGCTTGCCAGACACGGTTTTCCTCCGCACGAGAGCGAAAAATATCGGTATTTCGTCGGTGACGGATTGACGACTCTGATGGAGAGAATAGCGCCTGCAGGGACAGGCAAATCTCTCCTTGACGAGTGTTGCGGACTTTTCTCCGAGTTGTATGAAAAAAACTGGAAGTATTCCTGCTTGCCATACGCCGGTGTTCCCGAGATGTTGGCAGCATTGCGGGAAAATTCATTTCATCTCGCCGTATTATCGAATAAACCGCATGCATTCACGTCCCTGATCGTTGAGGATTTTTTCCCGGGAGAGGTATTTTCGCAGGTATACGGCCAAAGGGATGGGTTTGCCAAAAAACCGGATCCTGAAGTCGCCTTGGAAATTGCCGCAAGATTCGGTTCGAAACCTTCGGAAACCATTTTTGTCGGAGATTCGGGTGTGGATATCCGAACCGGCAAGTCAGCCGGTATGATGACGGTCGGAGTTGCCTGGGGTTTTCGAAAAAGAGAAGAGTTGATGGAAAATAAAGCAGATATAATCATTAATAGTCCTATGGAGCTGTTGCATCATGTTGCCCCTCTCACCTGAGTTGCTTGTCTATGCCAAATATATTACTCCGCCGCTGGTCGGCGCATTCATCGGCTATCTGACCAATAAAGTTGCTATTCGCATGCTGTTTCGGCCACTCGCCGCCTGGAGAATCATGGGGATGCGGGTGCCGATGACACCCGGTGTTATCCCTGCCAAGAGAGAGGAGTTGGCCAGGAATTTGGGTGATGTTGTCGGCGATCATCTGCTTACCGGCAAAGATATCGCCAAAGGGTTGCAGCATGAGGTGTTTCAGCGCCATCTCTATAACCTCATCCATGAGCGGATGGAGGGAATATTGCAAAAGGACCTGGGCACGCTCTCTTCGGTCATACCGGATAAGTTTCAGGTGTATTTCGAGGTCGGCAAAAAGACCTTGAACTATCAGATTAAGGAACAGATCCACAACTTCATTGCATCGTCCCAATTTCAGTCCATAGTCGAACAGGTTATCGGCGATAAACTCGATCACTTTCTAGAAAATGATGCGGATTTGGTTTTTTCCTCGGAACGAAGGGAAGCGGCATATTCGTTTGTAGAACAGAATATTGCCAGAATGATTGCCGACCAAACCATGGAACAGTGGGTGGGGGATACCATTAGCCGGAAGGTTGCGGATATTCTACAAAGGGAGAAATCATTAACCGACATTCTTCCCGTTTCACTCACCGAACTGCTGACTACAACCATCGTCAATCAGACGCCGTCGCTGCTCAACAAGCTGGCGACGCTGATCGGCGAACCGGAGGTGAGGGATAAGATCGTCAAAGGGGCCTGTGCGGGTATCGATAACTTCATCGGCACCCTTGGCGGCATGGCCGAAATGGTTCGGGGTTTTTTGCGGATGGATACCGTGGAGGGAAAGATCCGCACCTATCTCATCGACAAAGAAGACGATATTACCGCCTGGCTGCAGTCGGAGGAAGTTCAGGCCAGGTTGGTTGCCATCCTCAGTGAGCGCAGTCAGGATTTTCTCCGGAAACCCATAGCAGAATGGGTGAAGACGGAAGAAGATTTTGTGGCGGCTTTTTGCAGCCAGTGCACCGGACAGGTGTTGGCGGTGCTGAAAAGTGAAGAAGTGCCGGTCATGCTGACGGCAATGATACGAAATAATATCGAAGATTATTTCCAGACTGGTGGCATGAGCCTGCAACAACTCGGCTCTGTCTTCATCGGCGACCGGGCAATGGCATCGGCCAGGAACTGGCTCACCAGCGAAATAAGCGAGATTCTTCAGTCACCGGCCACCATGGAGACTGTCGATTCTGTGGTGGATCTGTTGCTCTCTTCGCTGCTGCAGAAACGGCTGGGAAAACTCGCGAACATCATTCCTGCCGGAGTGCGGCAGGGAATGGCGCAATCCCTGCAAAAGATGGCGGCAGACATGCTGGAGATAGAGGTGCCGGGTCTGGTTCAGTCGCTCAATATCAAAAAAATCGTCACCGATAAGGTCAATTCTCTGGATATCCTGAAGCTGGAAGGCTTGCTGTTGTCCATCATGGAGGAGCAATTCAAATATATCAACCTGTTCGGGGCGCTGCTCGGTTTTCTGATTGGTTGCGGCAATCTCCTGCTTCTTCTCTAGGAGGCTGTCCGAGAATGCCCTTTTCACCATATCTTCATTAAACTCGAAAAAATTATCCTCGGAATATTAAATATATGCCTCCGGTAATTTTTTCAAGTTTGCCTCGATCTGAGAAAAAATTGCTATTCTCGGACAACCTCCTAGCGTCAGTCACTCGCTATCAGAATCCTGAGGAACTGATTTTTCAGTGGCAAGCTGACCGCAGGCGGCGGAGATATCGGCGCCGCGGCTGTTTCTGATAAATACCGTGTAATGCGCCTCCAGCAGAATTTGCTGGAAGGCCAGAAGCCGGTCCATTCCGGGGCTTTGGTAGGGCAGGCCCGCGGACTCATTATAGGGCAGAAGATTGATCTTACAGGGAATCCCCGAGAGTTTTCGGGCCAGTTCCCTGGCATCCCGGTCGGAATCGTTAATGCCTTTCAACAGGATGTACTCGAACATAATCCTTTTTCTTTTCGGCATGGGAAAATCCCGGCAGGCATCCAACAACTCGTCGATGGAATAGCGATCGTTGATGGGCATCAGCCTGCGCCGCGTTTCATCGTCTACGGCATGCAGGGAAATGGCCAGATTCACCGGCGATTTCTCCCCCAGTTCGCGCATTTTCGGTACTATCCCGCAGGTCGAGACGGTAATTCGCCGGGGGGTGAGGTCGAGGCCTTTCTGTTCGGTTACGATCGACAGCGAGTCGAGGACATTCTCAAGATTGTTGAGAGGTTCGCCCATCCCCATAAAGACCACATTGGTTACCCGATCCGGCCCGATAAGCTGCTCGCGGGGCTGAGCGAGGAGGTAGTCTCTTACGCCGCAGATCTGGTTGACGATCTCCGCAGGGGTGAGATTTCTCTTGAAGCCCATGGTTCCGGTAAGGCAGAAGGCACATCCCATGGCGCAGCCCACCTGCGAAGAGATGCACAGGGTGTTTCGGTCCGGTTCCGGAATGAGGACCGATTCGATAATGTTGCCGTCACCGAGCCGGAAGCCGAACTTGACGCAGCCGTCTGCCGATTTCTCGATAAGCGGATCGGTGAAACGGGAAATAAAGGCATGCTCCGCCAGGATACTCCTGAATTCCTTTGCCAGATCGGTCATCTGGGCAAAATCCGTAACCCCCGGGCGATAGAGCCAACCCATTATCTGTTTGCCGCGAAAGGCCGGCTGGCCGAGGCTTTCGACGTAGGCAACGAGTCCCGCCTGGGTGAGATTCTTCAAATCGACTTTATTTACGGTACTGCTCACAAGGCTCTCCTGAATTCAGGCACAAGGGGAACGGCTCCGGCCATGGCATGTTCTATTGTTCGCAAAAGATAATCACGGTCTTTCGGCAATCTGCCGGCAAGGGGCAGATAGGTCGAGGCATGATTGGCGTGAAATTGACATCTGGTTTCGGTAAGTTGAAAGAGAACTTCATAAAGTTCTTTAAGTATTGTCTGCGGCCCCGGCAGATGAAACCTGCCGGCCAGCACATCCTGTCCCAAGGCGGTGTTTTCGAGAGGGATGAGCGTGAGCAGGGCGATCTGCCGTGGCGCCATGGCAGCCAGGACCTTGCCCGTCTCGTGGGCATGTCGCTCGGAGAGGGTAACTCCGCTCAGACCGAGCAGAGCGGTGACGGAGAGAAAAATCCCGGCCTCATTCACTGAGGCCGCAGCAGCACGGAGAGTCTCTGGCGTTTCACCCTTTTTCACGGCCTGCAGGACTTCGGCGCAGCCGCTTTCCAGGCCCATGTATATTCGACTGAGGCCGTGGGCCTTTAATTCCAGGAGTTGATCGACACTCTTGCTCCGTATCGCCCGGGCATTCCCGTACAAGGATATTCGATTGATCCATGGCAGGTACTCACGGATCATGCGGAAAAGTTTCAACAATCTTTTCTGGGAGAGAATAAGCACATCTCCGTCGGCAAGAAAGAGGCGATTGGCGTTGCGGCAATACTTTTGGGCGAAGAGCAGATCCTCTTTTATCGCCTCATCGTCTTTGAGGGAGAATGGAACGTCTTTGTAGGCACCGCAGAAGGTGCATGCATTATAAGAACATCCGACCGCCACCTGGAGGATGATGGAATCCGCCTCACTGGGCGGTCGGATGACATTGCCGACATACTGCATCAGGCCGGATTTTTCGCCTCGAATTCCTTCATGAATTGCACGAGCTTCTGCACACCCTCCTTAGGGAAGGCATTATAGATGGAAGCGCGGCAGCCGCCCACCGAACGATGTCCTTTGAGACCGTTCAGGCCAATCGCCGTTGCCTCGGCGATGAATTTCGCCTCAAGTTCCTTGGAGGGAAGGGTAAAGGGAACGTTCATCAACGAACGGGAATCCTTATCGGCATGCCCACGGTAATAGTCACTGCTGTCGATGGCATTGTACAGCAGCCCTGCCTTTTCGATATTCATTTCCTCGATGGCCCTGACGCCGCCCAGCTGCTTCAGCCATTTCAAGACCTCGCCGACCACGTAGAGGGCAAAACAAGGCGGCGTATTGAACATGGAACCCTTGTCGGCATGGGTCTTGTAGGAGAGCATGGTCGGAGTCTTGGCGGGAGTCCTGGTCAGCAGGTCTTCCCGGATGATGACGATGGTCACCCCCGCCGGTCCCAGATTTTTTTGAGCGCCAGCAAAGATCAGGCCGTGCTTGGCGACATCCACCGGGCGGGAGAGGATGTCGGAGCTCATGTCGCTGATCAGCATCTTCTCGGACACCGGGATATGCGGGAATTGCGTGCCGTAGATGGTGTTGTTGGAGACGTAATATAAGTATTCGGAATCGGCTGATACTTTGTATTCACCCGGTTTCGGTACCCGCTTAAAGCCGGTCTCTTCGCTTGAAAAGGGCACTTCGACTTCGCCAAAGAGCTGCGCTTCCTTGATCGCCTTTTTTGACCACGTCCCGGTATTGAGGTACGAACCTTTTTTGCCGGGTCCCAGCAGGTTCATGGGGATCATAAAAAATTGCGATGAGGCGCCGCCCTGCAGAAACAAAACCTTATAGTTGTCGGGGATGCCCATCAGAGCCCGGAGATTGGCTTCAGTCTCATCGGTGATGGCAATAAATTCCTTGGAACGGTGGCTCATTTCAATGAGTCCTATTCCGGTTTCCTGATAATTGACAACATCTTTGCCTGCTTTCAGCAATACCTCGTAGGGGAGCATTGCCGGTCCGGGACTGAAATTGAATACGCGGTCAGCCATTGATTTCTTCTCCTGTGATGAATGGGGGTGAATGAAGCGTTGTTAAAGACGAAATATCAATTGCCTTTTCTTATCTGTTCAGAGATTACTCTGATACACATTGCCGTAATGCCTCATATAAGACAATCCCCGCCGTCATGGCAAGATTCAAACTTCTGATATTCGAATTCTCCATCGGCAGGGTATAGCACCTGTCATGATACAACTGCAGGATATCTTCAGGCAACCCTTTAGTTTCCTTGCCGAAAATAAGGAAGCATCCGGGTGTGAAGCGGGCCGAGGTATATCTTCTGTCAACCTTGGTGGTAAAGAAAAACAGCTGCAGTTCCTGTTGGGCCTGTAAAAATTCATCCAGGCTTGCCCAGTGATGAATCTTGACAAATTGCCAATAATCCAGACCGGCGCGGATCAGGTGTTTGTCATCGGTGGAAAAACCAAGGGGATGGACAAGATGCAAAACCGTATTGGTCGCACCGCACAACCTGGCAATGGAACCGGTGTTGGGCGGGATCTCGGGCTCTACCAGTACAATGTTGAAAAAATGCGTATTATCCATGGGATGCTTTTGGTGTAAAGAGGAATAAATTCGAAAACAAGCTATATACCTCGTAAGCTAAGGCAAGACAACGAAATTCGCCGGATCACCGCAAGGCAGGCCAAATAACGTTGCATTTTTGCAATGAACGGATAGATTTCTGCCCAAATAATTATTGCTATGGCTTTCCTCTCGCAAGTTGCAATCATTCGTAATAAACATCTGTCTTGAAACCGAAAATCATGGGTGATGGGCGAGTACAACTCATTTTTGTAATTATATTTTTGTATTTTGCTCAGGAGATTTCGAGTAAATATTTTTTTCCGGATTTCGAGTCACCTGTAAAAACAGCGTATTTCAGGTCTGTTGCACCGACTCAGCTTGTTGTCGAAGCGGAGCCGGCGCATGATCGTGAGGGAAATGGACATACTCTTCCGGCAGTCCATGCACCATTTTTCTTCCAAGCCATCCCCCTAAACAGTGCCGATAAAGAGATGCTGATGACGGTAAAAGGCATCGGGCCTACCTTGGCCGAATCCATTATTACCTATCGCCAAAATTACGGTCCTTTAAAGAATATCGAAGATTTGACGAAAATTCCGGGCGTAGGAACAAAACGGGCAGCGTCCTTAGCCCCCTTTCTACTATTAGGTGAGGCGCCGTGACAGCCGGCAGCATATTCGATAAGCCCCTTTTAGTGATAGTCGGTCCGACAGCCATCGGCAAAACGGCTTTATCCCTGCGTATTGCCCGACACCACGATTGCGAAATTGTCAGTGTCGATTCCATGCAGGTTTACCGATATATGGATATCGGAACTGCCAAGGCATCTTTGGCGGAGCGGCGGGAAATTCCCCACCATTTGATCGATGTCGTCAATCCGGACGAAACGTATGATGCGGCCCGGTTTGCCGAAGATGCGCTGCTTGTCATCAGGGATATACATGCGCGCGGAAAACTTCCTCTATTGACCGGCGGCACGGGACTCTACCTGCGGGCTCTTCTTGAAGGCATCTTTCCCGGCGCCCCGAGCGATGAAGAGGTGCGAGCCCGGTTACGGTTGCGCCTACAGACCGAGGGATCCTCGAAACTTCACGAAGAATTGGCTGTAGTCGACCGTCTTTCCGCCGAAAGAATCCATCAAAACGATACCCAAAGGCTGTTGCGGGCGCTGGAAGTATACTATTCCACCGGCCTGCCTTGGTCGGAGCACCTAAAGGATCACAAATCGCATGCCATGCCGACTCGCTTCACCAATGCCCTCGAGATAGGTTTGACCTGCGACCGGCATCTCCTCTATGAAAGAATCAATCGCCGATGTGAGCAAATGCTGGACGACGGTCTTGAAGGTGAAGTGAAAAATCTGCTGGAGATGGGTTACCACTGGCAACTGAGAGCAATGGGGGCACTCGGCTATCGCCACATGGTGGGCTACCTTAACCGTGAGTACCCCTGGCAGGAGATGGCTGATCTTCTGGCACGGGATACGAGACGATATGCGAAGAGACAATATACCTGGTTCCGCACCATTGAAGCCTTGCGCTGGTATGAAGTAATGGAAGAAGAAGAAATTATGGCAGCGGTTGACAGTTGGCTGGCGCAACAGAATTGGGGAGAGTAAATGGTACCGAAGAAATGTGCAACCACGGACAGCGAATCGAGAGAAATACCACATGTCTTTAACGAGTTGTTAAAAAAACGTGGGGTAGTAGGTGAAGAAATGGTGCGCAGGTTCCTCTATCCTCGTCTCTCCGATCTTCCGCAGCCCCAAGCTATGAAGAATCTTCCTGAGGCGGTTCGTCTTGTCGTTCAATGCATAACATCCGGAAAGCAGATTGTGGTATGGGGCGATTACGATGTCGACGGCACCACGGGCACCGCACTTATGGTGAATTTTTTCCGAGAGTTCGGGGTGGATGTTCTCTGGCATATCCCCAACAGGCTGACGGAAGGATATGGACTGAACACCGATTGGTTCCTGGAGCGGAGAAAAATCGATTTGTCCAAGGATTTCCTTCTGATTACAGTAGACTGCGGTATCTCAAACGCTCCGCAGATCGAACTCATTCAAAGAATCGGCGGGACAGTTATCGTCACCGATCATCACAACATCCCGGAGAACGGCTTGCCGTCCTGTCTTATTCTCAATCCTGCCCAGGCTGCCTGTGGTTTTCACCGTGAGCATCTAGCCGGCGTGGGCGTAGTATTTTATCTGGCGGCAGGAATACGGACCGAGTACTGCAGTAGGGCAGGATCAGCAGTGTTGCCGGAAAAAATGAATCTTAAGAAGTACCTTGCTCTTGTAGCCCTTGGAACCATAGCCGATGTCGTTGATTTGACGGCAACCAACAGGATCCTGGTGAGGGCGGGACTTGAGGCGCTGGCTGAAACAACTTTTCCAGGCCTTCAGGAATTGCTCATCTCATGTGACATTTGTAAGGGAGATATAACTTCTGAAGACATCGGGTATCTGATCGGTCCAAAAATAAATGCTGCGGGCAGGTTAGGGGAGAGCGATCTCGTGGTAAATATCCTCACTGCAAAAAGTCGCAAAGAAGCCAAGGGCTTGGTTCAAAAACTCACGGAACTCAATGAACTCCGCAGAAGAATAACCGCAGACAGTCTAGAAACAGCTTTAAGTATTATTCGCAAGTATCATGCAGAAGACAACAAATGCCTCATTGTCAAAGGAGAGTTGCACCAGGGTGTTGCCGGAATTGTTGCCGCAAGGCTCGTTGAAATGTATGGAGTGCCTTCCATAGTTTTCGCGAAAAAGAATACGCCGGATGGTTCGGTGAGCTTTGTGGGGTCGGCGAGATCTATCGAAGGAATGCACATTCTTGACATGATCAACGTATGCTCGAAATGGGTCGATCGCTACGGTGGTCATGAAATGGCTGCAGGTTTGTCGATAAGCCTCGAAAAAATGGCAGATTTTGAGTTGGCGTTCGTTGCGGCAGCCCAAGATAAATGGGAGCAACGATCCCTGGTGAAAAAGCGGCGCTTTGATGTCGAGTGCTCCGTCGATCAGCTGATGACAACTGATTATATCGCATTTTTTAAACTGCTGGAACCCTTCGGGCCGGGCAATTTGCAGCCGATTTTTTATGATAATTCGGTCCGAATAGTTGACTCAAAAACGGTGGGCAAGGATTCCGAACATCTGCATCTGACCATCCGCGGCAAATATGCAAACCTCAAAGGTATAGGTTTTAGTTTAGGGGGACGGATTGACGAGGTGCAAAAGGTTCCGGAACGAAGCATTCTCTTTGTGCCAATCATCAATCGTTTTCGCGGTAATATCAGTTGGCAGGTGAGGGTGATTGATTTGTAGCACCAGAGAATGTCGTGAAATATCACCCTGATGATTGGAAAAATAAATCCACAATGTCCACAGTCTTGATCCTGTCTCGATATCTTTGTTTGAGTGGGTTGGTTCAAGTCGCGGCGGGTTCGCCATATTTCAGAAAACCACCTGTGCTAATTTGTACAATGTATCGTGTTGATATTTATAATTTAAATATTTATATACATAATATACATTATGCGACATAGCAAAATATGGGATAATGCCGGATAGACGGAGGTTTTTCTGACGTGGGTTTATTTCTTTTGCCAAAGATGCTATAAATACGCTCTTTATTGCCGCAGGATGATTGCCGGAAAGCAAGAATAGATTTAAATAAAACCGTAAGTACAACAAGATAAGAAGTATATCTCAAGCTGAACGGAGCCCTTATGTCTCGTGATATCTATCAGGAACCTCTCGTGAGTCGCTACACGAGCCTGGCCATGCAGCAGCTGTTTTCCGAAAAAACCAAGTTTACGCTGTGGCGAAAATGCTGGCTCGCGCTCGCCGAAGCCCAACACGAAATGGGCTTGACGGATATTGTCACGGCAGAAATGTTGGATGAAATGCGCGCCAACATCGAGAATATCGATTATGAGGTAGCCGCCAAAAAGGAAAAAGAGATCAGGCACGACGTTATGGCCCATGTCTTCGAATTTGGGCTGAGATGCCCCAAAGCTGCAGGCATCATCCATCTCGGCGCCACCTCCCAGTTCGTCGTGTGCAACAGCGATCTCATTGTGCAAAAGAAGGCAATGCATCTGGTGCGCGCTTCCCTGCTCCAGGTTATCAAAAATCTGGCATCTTTTTGCGAAAAGCATAAATCCCTTGCCACTCTTGGCTTTACCCATTATCAGCCTGCCCAGCCGACGACAGTTGGTAAACGAAATACGTTGTATCTTCAAGATCTGGTAATGGACCTTGAATACATTGACAATTACTTGAGACAGGTAAAGGCCCGAGGTGCCAAGGGTACGGTTGGTACTCAGGCGACTTTTCTGGAACTGTTCAAGGGGGATCATGATACAGTTCGAAAGTTGGATCAGCTTGTTGCCGAAAAGCTTGGATTTGAAGAAACTTTTCACGTAACCGGCCAAACCTACACCCGAAAACTGGATATGAAACTGGCGGAAACGCTTGCCGGAATTGGTGCGACTGCCCACAAATTTGCCGTGGATCTCCGTTTGCTCTCCAATCTTAAGGTGCAGGAGGAACCGTTTGAGAAAAATCAGACCGGCTCTTCGGCCATGGCCTACAAAAGAAACCCCATGCGGTGCGAACGGATGACGGGTCTGGCGCGCAAGCTGATGAACTTGCCCCAGAATTTTGCAGCAACGTATGCCAATCAATGGTTTGAAAGAACGCTGGATGACTCGGCCATCCGGAGGATGGATATCCCCCAGGCCTTTCTGCTTACCGACGCAATTCTTAAACTCTTTGTTAATATTACCTCAGATATGGTTGTATTTCCGTCTCAAATTAATAAGTATCTAGAGACGGAATTGCCTTTCATGGCCACCGAAAAGATTCTTATGGATGCGGTTGGCAAGGGAAAAAGCCGGCAGGAGATGCACGAGGTGGTCAAGGAGCATTCCCTTGCTGCCGGCAAAAGAGTCAAGGAGCAGGGAAAGGAAAACGATCTGTTGGAGCGTCTTGCCGAAGATGATCGCATCCCCTTCTCCGCCGTGGAACTCAAGGCGATGATTTCCGACTACTCTCAGTTTACCGGCAGGGCTAAAGAACAGACTGAAGAATTTCTCTGTGAAGTAATCTCTCCACTTCTCGCCGCAAATGCCCATAGCATGATGGAAATCGATTCTACACTTGCGGTATAGCTGATGACGGAAAAAAGACTCGACGAGTTGTATTTACGGATTTCCTTTAAAAGGTTCCATTTTTTGAAATTCATTCTGGAGGGGTATGACAACCTTGCCATTCTGTCGAGCTATGACTGCTCTGCCGGTCTGGTAGTCATCAGGTACCCTGGCGCGATGATCGGTGAATTAATGCAATTATTGGGACAAATAGCCGGGTCGTTGACCGGAGAAGCAGAGATATAGCAGGGATGGTGATGGAGCAAAAAATATTTTATA
This sequence comes from Desulfobacterales bacterium GWB2_56_26, assembly GCA_001799365.1. GTDB lineage: Bacteria > Desulfobacterota > Desulfobulbia > Desulfobulbales > Desulfocapsaceae > Desulforhopalus_A. Next base: position 13,711 of record MGTI01000079.1, read on the forward strand.
TAAAAACATTCGGCTGTCAAATGAATGAAAGAGATTCGGAGATTATGGCGCAGTCTCTTTCAGGATACGGATATATCGAAGGTATGGAGATGAATGAGGCGGACCTCGTGATCCTCAATACCTGTTCAATTCGCGCCAAAGCTGAACAGAAAGTGTTGAGTTTGCTGGGCTATCTCCGCAAAACCAAGTTGAAAAGGCCGGCAATGAAAATATGTGTCGCCGGGTGTGTCGCCCAACAGGAAGGCAATCGTCTTCTTGACCGGATGCCCCATATCGATCTGGTTATAGGTACGCAAAATATCTATAATATCGGTCCACTCCTGCTACGCGCCGAAACGGATGGCAGCCGAGTAGTTACAGAACTGCGGGACGATTACGCCATTCCCAAATTTCTGCCGGCCCTTTCTCCGATGGCAGCTGACCGGGCCGAGAGTGCTTGTGCCGCCCCTTCTATTCAATTCAGTAAATTCGTCACGATCATGCAGGGGTGCAATAATTACTGCACCTACTGTGTCGTTCCTTATACCCGTGGCAGGGAAATATCGCGAAATGTTGACGACATAATTGAAGAAGTTAACATTTTGGTGAAAGCCGGAGTCAAGGAGATAACCCTTCTTGGTCAGAATGTAAACAGCTACGGAAAAGCCAATGCGGTAACTGCGGACAGAAGGCCGTACAATTTCTCCGATCTGTTGCGGGAGGTTTCGAGTGTTGAGGGGTTGGCTCGGCTACGTTTTACCACTTCCAATCCCAAAGATCTCACGGATGCCCTGATGAAAAGCTTTCGGGATGTAAAAAATCTTTGCCCACAGTTTCATCTGCCGGTGCAATCGGGTTCGGACCGGATTCTCAAAAGTATGAACCGGAAGTATACAGCCGCGCAATACCTGGAAAAAGTTGAGAAACTACGTGAATATATGCCTGGAATCGCCCTTACTACCGACATTATTGTCGGCTTCCCCGGTGAGAGTGATGAGGATTTTCAGGATACCATGAATCTTCTCGAAGAAGTCCGCTTCCACGGTTCTTTTTCCTTTAAATATTCCGATCGGCCAGGTACCCAAGCAAGTAAATTAGCCGAGAAGGTGGATGAGAGAGTCAAGATGGAGCGGCTGGCCGTATTTCAACAGAGGCAGGACGAGATCAGCTTGTTGCGCAACAGAGAGTATGTTGGTCATGGCCAATCGGTCATGCTTGAAGAGTGTAGTGAGTCTGGAGGAAAAGGACGCACCGGCACCAATCATATTGTCCATTTTTCAGAATGCCGCGGGCATGTGGCCGGCGATATCGTCAGGATGAAAATTGTCCATGCTGGGCAACATTCACTTAGGGGAGAAATCGAGAAAACGGATGAAGTGTAGCAGGTAATTTCCTGGATTGTCGACTGAGCCGTTGTCAAAAAATAACATGGCCAAGGTAATTGCTCGAAAGGTCTAAGGAGCCATAACGAAATGAGATGATAATAGCCTGGTTATTTCGTAACGGCTCCTAAACAGATCCTGGCTGAGAAATTATTGCTTCTCTTTTTGTTCTATTCTTCGTGTTCGGTATCCTCTCCCCTTCCCTTTGGCGGCTGATCGAAAGGCAGAGGAAGAATGTGTTTCTCGGGCGGCCTGCTTTCGCCCGACGATGGTACTATTTTTCTGACTGCGCGATTGGAAAGCCGTTTTCCTTTTGCGGCAACATTTTTGATCAGGAAATCGTCAAAAGCCACTCCCATGCTGTTGGTTCGTGCCCTGGACGACGGGGCCAGACCAATTTTTACGTGCTTATTCTCCCCGAAATCCAGATGCAGGATCCTCGACCTTTTATGTTCCGGAAACAGGCGATATTCCTTTTCGAGAATAAAGCTGGGGGTCGTGAACCGTTTGAGATAGGCATAGTTCTCCGCGCCGTCCCGGTAAATAATGTTGAAGATGATGTCCTTTTCGACAATGCCGAACCAGTAAAGATCGTCGCCCACGTAGAGTTTTTCCGTCACCGGAATCACTTTGTAGAGACCGTCGGCAAAGAGTAAAAGCAGCTTGTCGTACTCGGAACAGGCCACGCTCTTATCGTCCGGATCCTCTTCTTTGATCTGATGTCCCAGGAACCCTGATTTCCGGTTGTAGACGACAATGAGATTGGAAAGAGCAACTGTCCGGATGCTGATTTCGGAAAAGCTGGTGATCTCAGTCTGGCGCGGATAGAGGTGGCCGTATTTTTTCAGCAGATCATCAAGGAAGGAGATCGTAAAACCCACCATATCCTGCAAGGATTTGTGAATTTCTTTCATTCTTTTCCGGATCTCTTTGATTTCCTGGTGATGTTTGTTGATATCATGGCGGGAGATGCGTTTGATTTTGATCTCGAGAAGCCGTTCGATATCCTCTTTGCTGGCCGGTCGAATGAGCTGTTCTCGATATGCCGCGAGTGAATTATCTACCGATTTTATAACGGCCTGATAGCTGGTCTCCTCTTCGATATTTTTATACAGTCGCTCCTCGATAAAGATTTGTTCGAGAACCTTGGCGTGCAGCTTCTCTTCCAGCCGTCCCAATTCGATTTCAAGTTCTTTCTGAAGATCGTTCTGTAACTTCCTGGTGTTCTGATGTAATACCTCGCTTACAGTCGAGGTCTCGGGGTTCATTCCATTGATCAGGGTAAGATTAGGAACGATGGAGACTTCGCAATCGGTAAAGGCATAGAGGGCTTCGATGGTGTCCTTGGCGTATATGCCTCTGGCCAGTTTGATCTCGATCTCGATATTCTCCGCCGTATAATCGTTGATCGAGACTATCTTGATTTTCCCTGCCCTTGCCGCTTTTTCAATGGAATCGGTCAAGGACTGGGTGGTAGTCGAGTAGGGAATCTCTCTGATTATTATGGTTTTTTCGTTGGATTCCTCGATCCTTGCCCGGCATCTGACCTTGCCGTTGCCATCCTCGTAGTTGCTGACATCCATAATCCCCTTTTGCTGAAAATCGGGATACAGCACGAACTCTTCCCCGCGCAGGATATTTTTTTGGGCTTCGAGCACCTCGCAAAAATTGTGGGGAAGGATTTTGGTGGCCATGCCGACGGCAATGCCTTCCGCGCCCAGGAGCAGCAACAACGGAATTTTTGCCGGAAGAGTAACCGGCTCGAGCATCCTGCCGTCGTAGGATTCGATGAAATCGGTAAGATCTTTGTTGAACAGAATCTCTTTGCCAAGGGGGGAAAGCCGGCATTCGATATACCGCGCAGCCGAGGCTCGATCTCCGGTGAAGATGTTGCCGAAATTTCCCTGCTGTTCAATCAGATACTGTTTGTTGCTCAGGTTGACGAGAGCCGCAAAGATGGATTGGTCGCCATGGGGATGGAGCTTCATGGTCTCCCCCACTACGTTGGCAACCTTGTGAAACCGGCCGTCCTCCATGTTGTGCAGAGTCTGGAGCAGGCGTCGCTGGACGGGTTTCAAGCCATCTTCAAGGGATGGGATCGCTCTTTCACGAATAACATAAGAGGTGTATTCGATGAAGTTCTTGTCAAATAACTGATGCAGCTTGCCTGGATGGGGTTCCATTGTCTCTCGGTAAAGTGAATGCGAACGCGGTTCGTCTTGATCCCTTGGATTCTATTCTTATTGGAGCGTTATGAAATGCGGACTAATTGACGACGACCAGGTGATCCATAATATACTTTCGTCGAATCGGCGTGTTCTTGCCCATGTAGAAAGAGAGCACCTTGTGTACCTCGCTCAAGGAATCGAGGGTCACGCTTTTGATGCGGATGTCGGGGCCGATAAATTGTTTGAATTCCTTGGGAGATATCTCACCCAAACCTTTGAACCGGGTGGTTTCCACCACGGCAGCTTTGTTGCCCTTACTTAATTTTTTGGTCGCTTCCTGCTTTTCCTGCTCCGAGTAACAGTATATCGTTTCCTGTTTGTTCCGGACCCGGAAGATAGGGGTCTCGAGGACGTAGACGTAGCCTAGTTTGACCAAGGGCTCGAAATAATGAAGAAAAAAAGTGAGCAGCAGGTTTCGGATATGCAAACCGTCGACATCGGCATCTGTGGCCAGAATGACCTTGTCATACCTGATGTCGGAAATGGATTCTTCGATATTGAGAGCCCTCATCAGGGCGTACAGTTCTTCGTTTTTATACAGCATTGCCATTTTCTGGCCGTAGACATTCATCGGTTTTCCCTTCAGCGAAAAAACCGCCTGAGTCATCGGGTCCCTCGATGAGACGATCGAGCCGGCCGCCGATTGGCCTTCCGTAATGAAGATCAAACTCTCTTTGCCGGGTTCCGTCGGCTTGTTCTTGGTCGGATGGTATTTGCAATCCTTGAGCTGATCGATTTTCAGAGCCACTTTCTTGGCATTGGCCCGGGCTTCCGAGCGGACGCTCTGTAGTTCCTTTCTGACATTTTCATTGCGGATGATCTTTTCGATCAGCCTTTGCGCGGATTCGGTGTCCTTGTACAGTGCGCTGGAGACGGCATCCCTTACCTTGCCGGCAATCCATGACCTGATTTCGGTATTGCCCAGTTTGTTTTTGGTCTGCGACTCGAAGACGGGATCTTTGACTTTGATGGCCAGGGTACCGACTATGCCGTCGCGCACGTCGGTGTTGATAAATTTCTTGCCGGAAAACTCATTGATACCCTTCAGGATCCCTTCGCGGAAGGCGGAAAGGTGGGTGCCTCCTTCGCTGGTGTAGGTGCCGTTGACAAAGGTGAAGTAGCAGTCGCTGAAGGTGTCGGTATGGGAAAAAGCAAACTCAAGCGTTGCATCGCGGTAGTAGATGGGGGTGTACAACTCTGCGCCGTCCAGTTCCTTGCCGAGCAGGTCAAGCAAGCCATTGGCCGAGTAAAATACCTTCTTGTCAAAGTAAATTTTCAGCCCGGCATTGAGGTAGGCATATCGCCAAAGGCGTTTTTCGACAAACAACGAATCGAAAGCAAAGTCGGGAAACATGGCAGCCGATGGCAGAAACTCGATGCAGGTGCCGTTTTTCTCTTCGGTCTCACCTTCCTGTTGATCAATCAGTTTGCCGTCATTGAATTTGGCAGCAACAAATTTGCCGTCCCGATAGGAAGTTACAATGAAAAGCTCAGATAAGGCATTGACTGCCTTGGTCCCCACACCGTTCAAACCGACGGAAAACTGGAATACATCGGTGTTGTATTTTGCCCCGGTGTTGATGGTCGAAACACAGTCGACGACTTTGCCAAGCGGAATCCCCCTGCCGAAATCCCTCACCGTCACATAGCCGGTGGGATCGATGGCGATATTAATCCGTTTGCCCGCTCCCATGATGAATTCGTCAATGGAATTATCGACAACCTCTTTCAAAAGAATATAGATGCCGTCATCATGGTTGGAGCCATCTCCCAGCCGACCGATATACATCCCCGGACGCTTTCGGATATGGTCGAGAGAACTCAGGGTTTTTATCTTGCTTTCATCGTAAGTAGTTGTAGATACGTTCATATTTAGATCAATCCGGCAGAGTGGAAGTAGGTTGATGACACGGCATATTATTGCATTTCCAGTGAAGACGCAACCCTTCTGGAGCTCTTCCTGTGGTTGACACCGGGAATGATTCGAACGCTCGGAAGAAATAACGTAAGGGGAAAGAAAGTCAAGAATCCGGTGAGGCAGCTACATCATGCGTATTCGTTCGCAGTCCGGACAGATCCAGGTGGGGCCGTTGCTGATGCCCCATTTATTTTCTTCGAAACAGTCCTTGCAGATCATGAAGCCGCACGGGCAACTCCAGCAGAATTGCTGGGGTTTTTTGCAGCAGTGGCAGACGTAGTCGCCGCTTTTCCGTTTTCGATATCCTTGTGGGGCATCTTTATCTTTCATTGTACTTCTCCGCAAACCCAGTCGTAATAAGCATCGCTCACGTGTTGTATCTCCTGTCCAACGATTTCGGGCAGTTCATAGGGATGTTCCCGGACGAGGATGTCCTGCAGGGTTTGCCAGCGCTGCGGGGTGGTTTTTACGCTCATGGTAAACTCCGGCGTGGTGTTGACCTTTCCCTGCCAGCGATAGACGCTGGTGATGGGGCCTGAAATGTGGGCACAGGCGATAAGCTTGCGGTCAAGCAGCAACTGGGCGATGCGTTCGGCATCTTCTTTGCGGCTGAAAGTGGTTGATACCAACAGGAGAGTATTCATAGTTACTCCATCTTGAGGAGGCGAATCGAAAGTTACTGACGGCGTTTCGACGGAATCGTCGCTCGCGATAGCCATCGATCTGTTTTTCATGCATCTCTTCTTCGCATCTATTATAATCTCTTGTCCGGCAATTCAAGGCGAAACAACAAATATCTATGACATTCAACAGGTGCAATATGTTTCTAGTGGTTGACATCGGAAACTCTCATACGGTGACGGGTATGTACGAGAACGACATACTCATCGGCCAATGGCGGCTGAAATCCGATCCCAAGAGTACCGTCGATGAACTGGCGATACGCTATCACACGCTGTTTACCATGGTTGGTATTCAGAAGGAAAAGATCAGGGGAATAATCGTCGCCAGTGTCGTGCCCACCCTGGAAACGGCGTGGGTGTCATGCTGCCGGAAGCATTTTTCGGCTTTTCTGGAAAACGATATTGTTGTCGTTGCCGTGGATCGTCTGGTCGATATGATTCGGGTTAAACTCGACAATCCGCAGGAAGTTGGGGCCGATCGTCTGGTCAATTCCATCGCCGCCTGGGACACTGCGAAGTGCAAGCAGGTGGTCATCGATTTCGGCACAGCCATTACCTTTGACTGTGTCACCGAAAAATGCGATTATCTGGGCGGCACCATCCTTCCCGGTATTGCCATTTCCCTCGAGGCCCTGGCCCAAAGAACCGCCAAGCTTCCCCATATCGATGTTTCGGAGGCGCCCGCCAGCATCATCGGTAAATCGACGGTTCAGGCGATGAAGAGCGGCATTTTGTATGGCTATGGCGCGATGATCGACGGTCTGGTCAGCGGGATCAGAAAGGAAATGGTGGAAAAGGCGGACGAGCCGTTTCGGGTGGTGGCAACCGGCGGGATGTCCGGTCTCATCGCCCCATTTGCCACGACCATCGATGTCATCGATCCCCTGCTGACCCTGAACGGTCTGGCCATCATTTACCGGAAATTGACGCAACGATGATCATTCCTCTTTATCCACCTGTCTTGCAGAAAGGCGATACGATTGGCGTAATCGCACCGGCCGGCCATTTGGCCAACCGGGAGCGTTTTTCCCGCGGGGTCGGAATCCTGCAGGAAATGGGCTTTCATGTGAAGTTCCCGCGGGAGTTCTGGCCCGGCCACGATTACCTTGCCGACACCGATGACAATCGAGGCGGGGAAATCAATGAATTGTACCGGGACCCGGAGGTGAAGGCCCTCATTGCTCTCCGGGGAGGCTATGGCTGTATCCGGATGATCGATAAAGTAGACCTGGAATTGATCCGCAACAATCCAAAGCCAATCATCGGTTTTTCCGACATCACCATCCTGCTGAACTACCTTTTTGCCAAAACCGGCCTTGTGTCCTTTCATGGACCGGTGACGGCCTCGCTCGGAGACGCCAGCCGGGAAGCGCTTGAACGGCTGTATCTTTCCCTCACCGGCGGGTGGTCGCAGCCGATATCCGCTGGGGAAACGGAGATACTGAAGAAAGGGCCGACGGCTACGGCCCCCCTCGTGGGAGGGAACCTGGCAAGCCTTGTCACCCTTCTCGGCACCGCCTATGATTCTTCATGGGATGGCAAGATAGTTTTTTTGGAGGACGTGAGCGAGCCCGCCTATAAAATCGACAGGATGCTCACGCAATTGAAGCTGGCCGGCAAACTCGACCACATCGCCGGCCTCATCCTCGGCAATTTCTCCTTCGCTCACCACTCGCATGCCGAAAAGGCGAGCTATCTGGATAGGATATGGATCCGTGCACTGGAACTCTGTAAGAGCAAAAGGATAGCTGTCTGGGGGAATTTTCCGTCAGGCCATTGCCCCCGCAATCTGACGCTGCCCCTTGGGGCAGTAGCCGAAATGGATGGCGATAGGCCATTGCTCTCCTTTCCTCCGGCATACGGCGCCTAAGGGATATGATGTTTGACTTGCACGGCGATACATGCTATAGAAAGGAGGCATGCAAGGGCAATGATGTGTAACTTGTTCATTAACCTCAACAATTAATAATAAACGTTACGTGAACGCATGAAACGACCATTCCATACCATTCTGCTCACCGGACTCTTCGGTCTCTTTCTCTCTACTTCAGCAGGCGCCGCCGATTATCTCACCGTAACCACCGACAATGCCAATGTGCGCACCGGTGCCGGAACCAATTATCCTTCCTCGATGGAGCTTTTTCAGGGTTACCCGCTCAAGGTATTGAAAAAAGTCGGCGAATGGTACCAGGTCGCAGATTTTGAGAATGACTCCGGCTGGATCCATCAGAGTGTGGTGAAAAAAGGTGATTCGGCAATCGTGAATTCCGACAAGAGCGTGAATATGCGCAGCGAGCCATCGACCGAAAGCGCCGTGGTTGCCGATGTCGAACGGGGGGTAGTGGTAACGGTACTGGCGACCAAGGGTAAATGGACGCAGGTACGTCATGCGAGCGGCACCACCGGGTGGATATTTGCTCCCTTGCTCTGGCCCTGATAGAGGATGTCGCAGATCGTCTTGTCCAGGGTCAAGGGCAGACGCACCTTCTGTTTCGATTTGTTGGCGAAGAGAAAATAGCCTTCCTCCAAGCCATGCAAGAGTAGGTTTTTAGTGATTTCCACATCTTTTCGGCAGTACTGCCGAATGAGATCGAGGCGCCCTTCCTTATACCACTGCAGGGCCTGCAGCCCATCCGCCGTTTTTTTCGTGCCGAGAGTGTGTTCGGCAAGGCTGTCAAGGCGCAGTCGATAGCCAAGGTATTTATGGACTTCCTCCAGAAGGTCAAGTGAGGGAAGTCGGTTGAGATCGAGATCGGTATAGCCGGACAACACCCTGTTATCAAACCGTTTGTTGTTGAAGCCAACCACCAGGTCGAAGCTGTTCAGGTGATCGACAAGCTGATCGATTTCATCCTCCAGATAGGTAACATAATCGTCCATTTCCGAATCGAACACAATCGCCACAGACACTCCCATGCGGTGGGCCTGGTTCCAGCCTCCGACTTCCTCGGCGGAGCGGATCGTTTCAAGATCAAAAACCCCGTACTTGGCCGGCAGGGCGTCGAGCCCCATTCGGGCTGGACGAAGGTGATGTACTGCAAGGCCTTTGGGAAAGAATGAAATCCCAGGAAGAGTCAATTCCTCCACTGCTCTCGCCGCTTCCGGCTGGTCGGCCGGTTGTTCCTGCTCCTTCAGCATTTCCTCCAGTAACCTGAGGCAGGCCTGCTTGTCGATCGGTCTGTTGCCGGAACCGCATTTCGGCGAATGCACGCATGACGGACAACCAGTTTCGCAACCGCAGGAAGCGATGGTCCGGCGGGCTTCCCGCAGGAGAAGATCTATCTGCCGGAATGCCTCTTTGGCCAGGCCGACTCCCCCCGGATACCCGTCATAGACAAAGATCGAGGCTTGTTCCGTCTGGGCATGGAAGGGGCAGGAGATGCCGCCGATATCGTTGCGGTCGCATAGCACAAGTAACGGAAAAAGGGCGATCATCGCATGTTCCAGGGCGTGGATCGCTCCCATGAAGTGCAGCTTTTCCTGCTCGAATAAGGCGACTAAAGAAGGCGGGATGTCGAGCCACAGCCCCTCGCTTTCAATCGTCTGCTCGGGCAGTTCCAGGCTCGCGGTCGAAACCAGTTTCTGCGTATGATTATTGCGTTTTTGGTAACCTGTCACCTTTTCGGTGACCCTCACCCTGCCAAAAGATACTCGGGCGGAAAAAGTGGCTTTGGTGGCAATTACCTCCAGGATCTCCGTCCTTTTTTCCGCCATCGGCCTGGTGAAATAGCTGGGAGACTCACGTCGAACGAGAATTTCGTTGGCCTCAAGATCAAAGTGATCGACAACCCAGATTTTCGAGCGATGCAGATACACCGCGCCGGGGTGACATTCTTTCAGTCCGCGAAGGTTGTCGATCTCGCCGATAATCTCGCCTGATTCCCCGTCGATAATGGCCATTTGCGCCCCTCCGCCGCGCAGGCTGACATGGCGCTGGGGGTATTTTCTTGCCGAGATCCACTGGTCGCCTGCGGCAGTCTGCAGCAGCGCGCCGGAAAGAGCGAGCGCCTCGACCCGTTGCTGGATCATCAAGCTTTCAAGAAGCTTTTCCGACACGAAGATCGGCAGTTCGGCGCCGCAGCAGTGGAGATGGCAATCCATGATCGAGGTATTGTCCGGGTTGAGCACCGCTGATTCCGGCGATCTGCGGAAAAAATCCTCGGGTTGTTTCATGAAGTGCTGATCCAGGGCATCTTCCTGGCCGATAAGGATGGTGGCGGAATTTCTTCGTCCCCGGCCCACTCTGCCGCCACGCTGCCAGGTGGCCATGATCGACCCCGGATATCCCACCAGGATGCAGAGATCCAAGTCGCCGATGTCGATGCCCAGTTCGAGGGCGGAGGTGGAGATGACCCCCAGAAGTTCGCCGGAGAAGAGCATCTTTTCGATCTCGCGCCGTTCTTCCGGCAAGAATCCGGCGCGGTAGGCACTGAGTTTGGCGGAAAGTTCCCCCAGGCGCGGGGCGGTCCACATGTTGATGAGTTCGGTCATCTTGCGCGACTGGGTGTAGACGATGGTCCTGAGGCCCCTCTTCACCGCCGCCTCGAGAAGCTGGCAGGCGGTGTAGGCGGCACTGTCCCAGGGGTTGATGAACAGCATATGTTTTTCCGCCTGGGGGGCGCCCGATTCGGCGATTACCTCGACCGGCCGGTCCAGCAACAGTCTCCCCAGTTCCCCGGGGTTGCCGATGGTCGCGGACAGCAGAATGAAAACCGGCTGCGCCCCGTAATGGGCCGCGATGCGGACCAAACGGCGGATGACCCAGGCCATATGGCTGCCGAGCACCCCGCGGTAGCTGTGTACCTCATCGATGACCACATATCGCAGCCTGCCGAAAAAAGACTGCCAGTTGCGGTGATACGGGAGCATGGACAGATGCAGCATTTCCGGGTTGGAGAGTAGAACCTTGGGCGGATTCTCACGAATCTTTCTTCTGGCGTAGCTCGAGGTGTCGCCATCAAAGAGGGCGGCGAAATGCGGATGATTGCTGCGGATTTCGTCTGGAAGCCTGGCAAACAAGCCTTCCAGCACCTTGTACTGATCCTGGGCGAGGGCCTTCAAGGGGAAGAGATAGAGCGAATGGCCGGGATCCTGCCGAAAAAGATCGTTCAGGACCGGGAGATTGTATATCATGCTCTTGCCCGAGGCGGTGGGCGTGGCGACCAGAACATCCCGGCCTTCGAGGATCTTTGCTATTGCCCGGCACTGGTGGGTGTAGAGGCGTTCGATCCCTGCCTGCCCGAGACATCCCCGCAGCGGGTCGGATAGCGGGGGGAATTGGGGATCATACTCCCCCTCTTTTTCCGGTTGAATTCTGTGACAGACCACCTGCGGACCGAATTTGGCCGAGGCCTTGAGCGAGGCTACATATTCTGCAATGTCTGCGATCATGATGAAGTGCGAAGCGACCCGAAGCTGCCCAGGCTATTATAAACAGTTGCTTAAAGACTTGATTATGGATATTTTGCACAGCATCTTTGCAAATATGTAATGCCCGGTGATTTTCCCTTTTATACCACATTCAGCCGGGAAACAACGAATCTTTCACTCCGACGATACGTTCAATCATGCTTTCCATCGCCACCCTCGGTCCTGTCGGATCCGATAGCCATCAAGCGGCCTGCCAATATGCTCCGGGTGCAGAGTTGCTCCTGTTCAACCGCATTGCTGATGTCCTTGCGGCCTTTCGTGATGGTCTGGCCGATCGCCTGCTGATTCCGGTTTACAATACCCGGGAGGGAGAAATAAAGGATTATTTTCGGCTGGTTGCGAGAATGGAGCAAGGTTTCTGGGTGGATAATATCGTCCTGCCCATTCATCTTTCCTTAGGTGCCCTGGCAAATCCCGATAAGGGAGGAGCGGAAATCACCACCATCGTCGGCCGGGGGTCGGTGTTCAGGCAATGCGACGAATTTATCGATGAACATTATCCGTACGCCACGCTGATGAAGGTTCCGGATATCGAAGCGGCGATGACGGCTATCAAGTCGGAAAACAAGCAAGGTCATGCGGTGATCGATTCCGAGGAGCTAGTCAAAAAGCATGGTTTTACGCTGATCGCACGAGAAGTGGTCGCCCATAATCGCACGAGGTTTGCCATCATCGGCCGGGAATTGGCACCGGTCTCGGGTTACGATGCCACCGCAGTCATAACCAGGCCTCTGCGCGACCGGGTGGGAATGCTCGCCGATATCCTGGGAGAGTTCACCCGGCGGGGAATCAATATCCTCGATTTGCAGTCGGAAAACGATATCAAGACCCAGAAATTGCAGATCTACGTTGAAATAGAGGGCCACGTCAACGACCGCATGCTGAAAGACGCCCTGCAGACCATTGAGAAAGTTGTTATTCAGGAGGACGACTCGTTGAAGGTTCTGGGTTCTTTTCCCCGGGTGGATATGCGGGTGAAGAAAATCAAAGCCTTCGGGTTCATCGGCAGCGGGGCCATGTCCAAATGGTTCGCCGACCGGCTGCAGAACGAAGGGTATAAAACTCTCGTTACCGGCCGTTCAACCCCCGTTACTCCGGAAGAAATGATCAACCAGGTAGATGTAGTCGCCGTCTGTGTGCCGATCTCGGTCACATCCGAAACTATCAGAAATTATGGTCCCCTGCTGCGGGACGGCCAGGCTCTGATCATCCTGGCCGGCGAATCGGAAAATACTATCAAGGCTTCACTCGAGTCAACCAGTCCCGGGGTCGAGGTGATGTTTGTCCACAATCTCTGGGGGCCGCAGGCCCTGACCATGAAGGAAAAGAATGCCGCTATTGTGCGCACCCATAGAAGCGGATGCTTTTGCAGTGAATTCGAAGCTTTTCTCTACAAACACGGGGCAGACATCAATCACGACAGCGCCTCCGAACACGATCTGCTCATGGGAGTCGGACAAAAATTGCCGACTACGATTTCCGTGGCTCTCGCCAAGACGCTGCGGGAACACCGGATAAATTGCGACGATATTAACAGCCATTCTACCCTGACTTCTCTCTACGGAATCCTGGCAATGGCTCGCGTTCACAATCAGAATCCCCGAACTTATGCGGAAATAATGGCCACATCCGGAGACGGCAGAAAGATTGTGCGGACTTTTGCTAAGAATCTCATTCTGCTCATCGAACTCGCCGAGCAGGGCAAGATTACCGAACTCACTACAATTATGGATGAAAATACCGACTTTATGCCCTCGTCGTTCCTCCAGGCCAGGATGAAACAGGCAAAGGCGGTCGACGAGCTGATGAGTCATCCCAACATGAAGATTTATTAAAATCGATTGTAATTTTTTGCATACGCAAATTAGAGTGCATAATATTTTCACTTACAATCAATACCCGCCGGTGCACCGGCAGTTTTCTATTGTTTCAAGGAGCGGTATATGAGTTACAATTTGAGTTTTCTAGATGAGGAAAAGATCTGTCCGAAATGCCAGGGAAAGCTGTCCTGCTGTGAGGCGCCGCCTATTCATGTGGGCGACGGCCTGGGCTGGGGATCGGAGGTTCTTTTTATCTGCCTCAATGATGCCTGTCCGACTTTCCTGAACGGCTGGGACCAGATTGAAAAGCGCTACGGACATCATGCTTCCTATCGATATATGGAACTGCCGGGCAGCAAGGAAGGCAACTTCATGATGGTTGGCAACAGTGATGCCTTCAAGGGTTGTGTGATCGACAGGGAAATCCTGAAAGCGCAAAATGAGCGATTTGTCCGGGAAAAGGCAGCGGTCGAGGGCATGAAAACGTGCGTCGCAGAGAAAAATCTCGCTCCGGTCATGACCCTGCTGCTCGATGAGGCCGCCACTACGGACGCCAGGAAGTCCGCCGTAACCTATCTCATCAAATTGAACGATACGGCGTGCATCGATCCGCTCAGAAACCATAAGTTCAGAGATACCGCCTTTGAACATGAGGTCAATCTGGCGATACAAGCAATTCTCAAAGCGAATTTCAAGCAAGAGTGCCCGCATTGCCTGGAGATTATTAAAGCTCAAGCAAAAAAATGTTTACACTGCAAAGAAAACCTGTAAGAAATTTGCCCTTGCAAAAGGTTTTTCAAACGAGTATATAGGACAGGCTTTTCAGCACAATATGTAACGTGGTGGGCGTAGCTCAATTGGTTAGAGCACCTGGTTGTGGCCCAGGAGGCCGTGGGTTCAAGTCCCATCGCTCACCCCACGATAAGGAAAACGGGCTCAGGTGAACAACCTGCAGCCCGTTTTTTTGTCCAGGCGACTGAGTTGTTGCCGTTACGGTGTTGTCTCTTCGCGAAAACCATAATCTCTTGGGTGTTGCCAGGCCCTCGATACTCGTGTCTGTCCAGAAATGAGATATTTTGTTCTAAATCGAGGCGCTCGATAAATTTAACCGCAGGCATATAGTTGATATTCCGAGGATTAAATTTTGAGAGCAACGAAGAGTTAGGGTAAAATAGCCATTTATGGACAGATACTAGCTTTTTCAGGGAAAATCTTTTACAGTACGTGCCCTTACAGCAAGTTTCGCTCTTTGCCCCTTTACCTTGGTCAGGTTGTCCATGCCGAATTTTATATCAATCGACACTCCGGAAATACTCCCGCTGCTTTTTCAGCCACCTGGGCACATACCAGACGATTGTCCGGCCTATGCTCAAGACATCGTACTGACTGTAGCACCGGAAATATCCTTGGCCTGCCGATTCTACAACTGTGCGCCCGATGCCCCCACCCTCCTCTATTTCCCCGGCGGCAATGAATCCTGCGCAAGCTTCGATGTCGAGGCGGAAAATTTTATCCGACACGGTATGAACGTATTTCTCGCATCGTACCGGGGCGATGGCCGGAGTACCGGGACTCCCTCGGTTGCAGCATTAATAAGCGACGGCAGAAGCCTTTTGCTCCAGGCCGCCGAGTGGTTGCAGTCCCAGGGTTATTCCGGAGCTCTTTTTGTCATGGGGCGATCGCTGGGGTCCGTCTGCGCCATCGATATCGTTCTCAGCCATGGCGAAATGGTGAAGGGATTGTTCATCGAAAGCGGGTTCAGTGAAACTGCGTCAATCCTGCAGGCGCTGGGCGTGCCGCCATCCGCCGTACCGTGTACGGAGGCTGAAGGTTTTGACAACTTACGCAAGATTGCCGGAATAAAATTGCCGACGATAATTTTTCACGGTGTAAAAGATTGTCTTGTACCGGTGGTGCAGGCAGAAAAGCTGCAGGCAGCGTCCGGGGCCAGAAACAAGCAGTTCTATATTATTCCCGGTGCGGATCACAATACGGTCAGCAAAACTGGGGGAACACTCTATTATCAAAAGATCAAAGAGGTTATCAATGGGGTTTGCGGTGTGAACACCTGGCGTCAGCGCCGCAGGGAATTCAAGGGAGGCCGGACGGGAGAGAGTGCATGAAGAGAACGAATTACCTTTCCTGGGATGAGTATTTCATGGCGGTTGCCCTGTTATCGGCCCAACGCAGCAAAGATCCGAATACTCAGGTGGGTGCCTGCGTTGCCAACGAACAGAATAAAATCGTCGGTGTCGGATACAACGGCTTTCCCTGGGGGTGCTCGGACGACGAACTGCCTTGGGAACGCCAGGGCAAATATCTTGACACCAAATATCCCTATGTCTGTCATGCGGAACTGAACGCCGTGCTCAATTCCATCTCGATGGATCTCAGAAACTGCCGTATTTACGTCGGCTTATTTCCCTGTAACGAATGCACCAAGGTTATCATCCAGGCCGGCATAAAAGAGATTATCTATCTGTCCGACAAGTACAGCGCCACCGATCAGATCAAAGCGGCGAAGATCATGCTCGATAAATGCCCTGCCATTTCCTACAGGCAATTGAAGACCAGTCTCAAGGAACTGACGATAAGTTTTGTCCCTCCCGAGTTGTAGGGCCCTGGCGCGTATTTCCGTTATTTGATACGCTTCAATGGAGAAGATGTCTTGCCGCTTTTCTCTGCGGAGCTTTGGGTCTCTCCGTTTTCATCAAAGTCCACCGCTTTGACAAAACGTTCCTCCCCGCCCATGGTGAAGATTTCCTGGCCGCTGAATTGTGCCGTCCTAAGAGTCCATGTCATCTTTTGCAGCGGCACGGAAAGCAGGGTGAAATGGACATGCCACCATTCATCCCGACGGGTGGAGTCCCTCTCAATTTTGTTCACATAGGCGTAAAAAAGCATCTTCGGCTCTTTCGCCGCAATCAGCACAATATCTCCGGCACTGGTGGTGTCTTTGAAGGAGATAAGCCGTTTCAGTTCTTCTACAATCTTTTGCATATCTTACTCCTTTGCAGTGCTTGAGTTGTTGGAAATGTCCGTGACGGAATCGATGATCAACATGTGGTCGGTGATATGGCTGCGGGAGGTGGAAGACCTGTACATCATGGCCCCATCCAGGAGAGGATTGACGATCTTTTTCAGGACGATGCGAATTTTCATGGCGATCTCTCGATCTTCGATGGCGATGAAGGTGCCAAGTACCTCAAGAAAATTTTCTACCATGGATATGAGTTGAACGTTGTTGAGATAGGTTACCGAGTTGTTCTTCTCGGCAACCCCCGGATCGATTTTTCGAACCGCAGCAATATTCGCCAGAGAGATCTTGCTGCCATGGGTATCGATTACCCTGCGCAACAGTGCAGTGCTATTGCCGAAAAAAAAGTAGTCCTGCCAAAAGCCGTAGAGGGGCAGCAGGCCATCCTGAGGCCCCTGGCTCCAGTAGCGAAACCAGGCTGAACCGTAATCTTCCTCTTGCAGCGGCAAATCGTATGTTTGCAGGAGCTTGTCGATGATGCCCTTGAATTCCTCGATTTTGTCGACCCGGATAAAAAAGATGCCGAGAGGAAAGGGAAACAGGGCGTCCCGGGGGCCTTGCTCCACGATCATGCTCGCTTCTTCGCCAAAGAGGGCAAAGGTTGACGAAGCATCTTTTCCGGTAACCGTCTTCAGCCGATCCAAAAAATCCGCCAGCCGACGATCATGCTGGGCACCGTCCTCGATATACATCGAAAAATTCTTAAAATTTAAAGTGTTCGACCAATAATAGATCATCGGGTCCCCAGTGGCGAGAGACAGCATGGAAGATTTCACCGGCGGAGTCTGCACGTAGTTTATGGCAAATGCATTGACTTCCTGTTTCTCAAAACGAATGAGTATTTTGTTTTCTATCCGCTCTTCCTTTCTCCAGGCAAGATACCCCAGGCCATTGAAACCGGCAGTGGAATGCAATCCCCGCAACAGCAGGTCTTTGCCCGGAAAACTGTAGCCTTCGCCAATGGATGAGATGAACTGACGGACTTTCTTCATCGGCACGAAGATAAAGCTGTCCGGGGCGGTGAAATGTTCTCTGATCTCCTTAAAGTCGAGATCTGTCGTCAGGGCGGGCAGTTCCCCGTCGACGGTATCGATACAGCGGCGCAAATGATTTTCGTTTCTGCTCAAAACTGCAAAACCCTTCAGGAGTACGAGCGAAAAAGGTTGTTCACCAAGGAGGACTCGATGTATCCGATACGTACCGTATTGTGAACTGGAGAGCATGCGGTTGTCGCTGTCGGCTGAGTTTTTTCCCGTAATGTCGTGCCACTCCCGTGGGTTCTTGGGCTGCATGACGACGACTGTGTTATTTTGCAGAAAACCAATGGCATCCGTTTCCGCTTCTGAATCAACCGGCTGCATCAGGGCCACAGCCACTTTCTTACCCAGGACCTTATGAAAAATCGGATCGTCCTGTGCGACTTTATATGTATTCAGAATACTTTTTATCAAAGTTACGGAGTTATCCTGAACGCCGATTTCTTGAGCTACAGCCATAAAATCAATAGACTCAAGATGTTGACCAAACCGTGAGGCGGCAAACCGTTTCAAGGCATCTGCACCTTCTTGCTGTTCCAGATAGAGGAGTACGGTCTGGGGAATAAATCTTGCCATATCATCTTCTTCATCAACCTCAATGCGCATGGTGAACAGGTAGACAAAGACGAGAAGGATCGAGGCGTAGATCAGAAATGCACTGGTCTTCATGAGAGGGTTCTGGGTTGTTCCTGCCTGAAGTTGAGGGATGATGAACTCATATCTCATGACGGCAGAATTGCACCGCCTCGGCGATATGCGCCGTTTCTATGGCCGGCGCCATATTCATGTCGGCTATGGTTCGGGCAATCTTCAGCACCCGGTGGTAGGCTCTGGCTGAAAGGCCCAGCCTCTCGACGCTTCTTTTCAAAAGCTGAGCCGACGAGGAATCGAGCCGGCAAAACTCCTCCAGGAGCCGGGCGCCCATCTGACTGTTGCAATAGATCCCGGGATAGTCAGCAAATCTTTGCTCCTGAACACTCCTGGTTCGGTCCACACGCGCTTTGATTTCCCTGGAACTCTCGCCTCGCTGGCTGTCGCTCATTTCACTGTAGTCGAGGGCCGCGACCTCAAGGTGCAGATCGATTCGATCGATGAGCGGGCCGGAGATCTTGCCGGTATACCGTTTGATATCCGCTTCCGTACAGTTGCATCTGTTGCGACGATCGCCGGAAAAGCCGCAGGGACAGGGATTCATGGCGGCAATAAGGGTGAAACGGGCTGGAAAGGTCAGTGTCATGTTGGCGCGGGCGATGGTCACCTCGCCGTCTTCGAGCGGCTGGCGCAGCACTTCCAGGACATGTTTTTTGAATTCCGGCAACTCATCGAGGAAAAGGACACCGTTATGGGCAAAGGAAACCTCTCCCGGTTGCGGAATGCTGCCGCCCCCGATAAGACCGGCATCGGAGATGGTATGATGGGGCGATCGGAAGGGTCGGGTGGAAAAGACCGTGGTTTTTTCGGCATTGATGCCGGCGACACTGTAGATTTTGGTGGTTTCCAGGACCTCATCGAGGGTCATGGCCGGCAGAATGGTCGGAAATCGTCTGGCAAGCATAGTCTTGCCCGAGCCGGGCGGACCTTTCAGCAGGATGTTGTGCCCGCCCGACGCCGCGATCTCAAGTGCCCTCTTGACATGTTGCTGCCCTTTGATTTCGGCAAAATCGACATCGTAGGTTGTGGTATTCGCCATCTCCGAGAGCGGAGCCCGGGAGAACACCGCTGTTGATGAGGGCAACCCGGCAAGAAACTCCACTGCCTGGGGAAGGGACGAGACGGGGATAATGTCAATGCCATCGAGTGCAATCTGCGCCTCGGCAATATTTTCTTCCGGAATGATAATGCCTGTCAGACCCTGTTCTTTGGCCGCGAGAATAATCGGCAGAATGCCGTTCACCCTGTGGACTCCGCCGTCAAGGGAGAGTTCGCCGACGATGCAGTACCGCCCGTCCCTGCCCCTCTTTAAGATTTCAGTGGCTTCCAGAATACCGATGGCGATCGGCAGATCGAACCCGGCGCCTTCTTTTTTTATATCCGCCGGGGCAAGATTGACGGTTATCCTGTTGTTCGGAAATTTGTAGTTGCAGTTCTTGATAGCCGCTTTGACCCGGTCCTTGCTTTCCCTTACTGAACTGTCGGGCAGGCCCACCGTCGAAAACGTCGGCAGGCCGTTGGCAACGTCAACCTCGACCTGAATCAACCATCCGTGAATGCCGAGAACTGAACAACTGGTAATTTGAGCGAGCATGTTTTTGTGTTTTGAGGCGAACCGAGTAGTCGAATGAATTACAGCACTATGTTTTTCTGGTAAAATTTCTGCATTTCCGGCGAAAATGCACCATTTTTTTGGCTATAGACATAAAATGGCGGGAGGATCTTCGTACCGGTTCCGCCGTTTTTCAGACAATGGACGAGAACCAGCCGGGCTTCGCTTTCTTCCTGCGGGTAGCCGTAGATAAACTGCAGCTTTTTGACTTCGAGCCGGTAACGACTAGCCAGAACAGTAAATCGGGCGATCTGGCCCGCCGGATAGATGCAGTACACGGAACCCTTATTTCGTACTGCCGCAGCCGACGCCTGCAGAAAATCATCGAGGGTAGCAAGGCATTGGTGACGCGCCAGTTTGGCCTCCGTATTATCGCTTTCCCGGCCTGAACCGCATTGATAAAACGGTGGATTACAGACGACGGTATCAAACGACTCGGCTGGAACCAAATCTAGGATTTTTTTGATATCACCTGCCAAGACCCTGCCCTTTTGTCCCAGCCCGTTGACTTTCAGGTTACTTGCCGCAAGATCGGTCAGACCCTCCTGGATTTCCAGACCCACTACTTCCTGTATCCGCTCCCCCCAGCGATAGAGCAGAATCAGCATAATGATGCCGCAGCCGGTACCCAAGTCAAGAATGCGGTCGCCTCTGCGCACTTCGGCAAAATGGGCGAGCAGCACCGCATCAATCGAGAAACGATAACCTGCCGTATGCTGGCAACAGGTCAGGTCTCCGTCGAAGAGACTGTCTCCTGTTATCCCCTCTTTGTCTTGCGAATTATCGCGTTCCTCCACGAACCACTCCAGGATCAAAAAACCGATGAATTTTGGGTTGACGATGGCAAAAGGAATGTATACCTCCTGAAAGAAATGTAAACTGAATTCTTGCGGTTTTGATTTCTCTGCCGGTCCTCGAAGTCTCATTTCAGATTGGGCAGGGTCTCCTGAAAAATGTCCCGAAGGTGTAGCGGCGAGGAGACAAATAGTAGATGATTTAATCCCGGGATGGTATTACATTCCGCGAGCTGCAATTCTTTGCCATGTTCGGCATACGGTTGAGAGATATTTCAAAGGAGACCATCATGTTTGATATATTCATTAAGACGCATTTCGCCGGAGCTCATCACTTGAGAGAGTATCCGGGGGATTGTGAACAGCCGCACGGGCATAACTGGAAGGTGGAAGTGACGGTTCGGGCCACCGAACTGGACAGATACGGAATGGGTATCGATTTCAAAGTGTTAAAAAAGTTCGTCAAAGAGGTTATCGACAAACTCGATCATCACGATCTGAACAACCTCCCCTACTTCCAGGACAAAAATCCCTCTTC
>MGTI01000080.1:0-712 GCA_001799365.1 Desulfobacterales bacterium GWB2_56_26
GGGCCTACCAGGCGCTGCTGAACCGACTCGCACCGACACCTTCGCCTCGTACCGTCAAACTTGGGGAGATACGATCATGACCATGTTGCACGTAGAAAAGATGACCAAACAATTCGGCGGTCTGCGGGCCATCGACTCCCTCGATCTGACCATCAAAAAAGGCCAGATCCTGGGGCTCATCGGCCCGAACGGCGCCGGCAAGTCCACCGCCTTCAACTGTATCGCCGGGTCCTTTGGCCCCACTTCCGGTGAGATAACCTTCGAAGGGAAGCGGATCAATGGCCATAAACCGTGGAACCTCTGCAAGATGGGTCTCGCCCGAACCTTTCAGATCGTCAAACCCTTTGCCTCAAAAAACGTCCTCTACAATGTCACCGTGGCAAGCTTCGTCACCACCAACAGCCGCAAAGTGGCCGAGGAGAAGGCGCTGGCGGTGCTGGAGTCGCTCAATTTTGCGAACAAGAAGGATATCCTGGCCGGCAATCTCACCATCGCCGACCGCAAGCGCCTGGAAATCGCCAAGGCCCTGGCCACCGAGCCGAAGCTGCTGCTGCTGGACGAGGTCATGGCCGGCCTCAGGCCGAACGAGGTGGACGAGATGGTCGATATCCTGAAGACCCTGCGCGACCGGGGCGTCACCATCTTTGTCATCGAGCATATCATGCGGGCCATCATGGCCCTGTCGGACCGGGTCGTGGTCATCCAGTTCGGC
>MGTI01000080.1:839-26071 GCA_001799365.1 Desulfobacterales bacterium GWB2_56_26
CGGCAAATCGACCCTGCTCAGGACCATCTCCGGCCTCATGAAAACGAATGCCGGCCGGATCTCCTTCGATGGCAAGGCGATCCACTCCGAGCCCCCGGAAAACATCGTCACCCACGGCGTGGTCCATGTCCCGGAAGGGCGAAGGCTGTTCCCGCTGATGTCGGTCAAGGACAACCTGCTGGTCGGGGCCTACAACGCCCGCGCCCGAGGCGAGACCGAAAAGACCCTGGCCGAGGTCTACGAGCTGCTGCCGCGCCTGGCCGAACGGCAGAACCAGCTGGCCATGACCCTCTCCGGCGGCGAGCAGCAGATGGTGGCCATCGGCCGCGGCCTGATGGCCAAACCCCAGCTTTTGATGCTGGACGAACCGTCGCTCGGTCTCGCCCCGATCCTCATCAAGGATATCTTCAAGACCGTCCGCCAGATCGCCGACCACGGCATTACGGTGCTGATGGTCGAGCAGGATGTCCGCCATTCGCTAAGCCTCTCCGACCGCGGCTACGTGCTCGAACACGGCCGGGTGGTCATGGAAGGCAAGGCGGACCAGCTTATCGACGATCCCCATATCAAGAAGGCCTATCTGGGTATCTGACACCTGGAAAGTCGCGAGCCGCCTGCTTCCAGGCGGCTTAAGCCCCCTCCGATCTGCGCCCGGATCATTGATCCGGAAATGCATCACCACTCCGCCCTGGCAGCACCCGGCTGTACCGCATAACCGCAAGATTCTCACTATTCAACATGCCAAACCAACGTGGCATGAGATTTGCTCAAAGGACCTGAAATAGGCGAATTCTGCATATTTATTTTTGTCTTTTCCGACCTGCCTTGGCAGGGATGGCCAAGAAGCTTATTTTTGAAGTGTGAAACATGGATTTTACTGAGGAATCACCATGAAAAGAGACTATAAAACCCTGATCGGCGGAGAGTGGCTGACCACCGGCCAAACTATGGATGTCGTCAACAAATACAGCGGGGAGGTCTTTGCCACCGTGCCGTTGGCGGATAAGGAACTCACGGTACGGGCCATCGACTGCGCGGCCAGGGCCTTCACCACTTTCCGCAAAGCGCCTGCCCACCAGCGGGCCAAGGTCCTGGAGAAGGCCTCGGAGCTGCTGCTGGTCAGGGCCGAGGAAATCGCCAGAACCATCGCCCTTGAGGCTGGCAAGGCCTGGAAGTTCGCGCTAAACGAGGTGCAGCGCAGCGCCGAGACCTTCAAGTTCGCAGCGGAAGAGGCGAAAAGGGGCCACGGCGAGATGCTGCCCATGGACGCCAGCCGCTTTGGGGAAAACCGGCTGGGCTACTTTATCCGCGAGCCCATCGGGGTGATCGGCGCCATCACGCCGTTCAATTTCCCCCTCAACCTGGTCGCTCATAAGGTGGCGCCGGCCATTGCCGCCGGCAACACGGTGGTGTTAAAACCGGCGTCCAGCACCCCGGTGTCGGCCATCCTCCTTGCCGAAGTCCTTGACGAGGCGGGTTTGCCGCCCGGCGTCTTCAACGTGACCATAGGCTCGGGGGCGACCGTCGGCGACACCATCGTCACCCACCCCGACTGCCGCAAGATCACCTTCACCGGCTCGGTCGCCGTGGGTGGCGAGATCATCAAAAAGGCTGGGATAAAGAAGGTGACCCTGGAACTTGGCAACAACTCCGCCACCATCATCGAGGCCGACGCCGACCTGGCCAAGGCCGCCGCCAGATGCGTCGTCAGCGCCTTTGCCAATTCAGGCCAGGTCTGCATCTCGCTGCAGCGGATTTACGTGAATCAGCGGGTGATTGAGAAGTTCACCGAAATCTTCCTCGACAAGGTCACAGCCCTGAAAGTCGGCGACCCGCTCGACCGCGACTGCGATGTGGGTCCGATGATCGACGCGAGGGAGCGGGAGCGAATCGACGCCTGGGTAAAAGAAGCCGTCGCCCAGGGGGCAACGATTGCCGCGGGCGGCAGGGCCGAAGGGCGGGTCTACCTGCCGACGGTGCTCATGGGCGTAACAGAAGACATGAAGGTCATGTGCCTGGAGGCCTTCGGCCCTGTGGTCTCCATCGTCGCCTACGACGACTTCGCCGAGACGCTCGCCCGCGTCAACGATTCCGACTTCGGCCTCCAGGCCGGCATCTACACCAGCGATATCAACAAGGCGCTTACGGCCGTGGAAGAGCTGAACGTGGGCGGGGTGATGATCAACGACACACCCACCTTCCGGGTCGACCAGATGCCCTATGGCGGCAACAAACTCTCCGGTCTCGGCCGCGAAGGCGTGCGTTTTGCCATGGAGGAGATGACCAATATCAAGGTGGTGGTGATCAACCGCAACTGACACGGACTTAAAGGCTTGCCTGCGATGGTCCTGATGGTCTAGCTTTTTTGCAGTCTTCGGAATTCATCACCGGACGGAACAGCTTCGCTGGCGGAACGTCGGATAAACCCTATCTTCAAGCCAAATGGCTTGGCAATTTTCTCTAGGGTTTCAAGGGTCGGGTTGCCTCGATCCTTCTCAATCTCCATGAGCACCCGGGGATAGATCTTGAGCACTTTCTCGGCATACTCCACCTGGGTGAGCCCCACTATGTTGCGCATGCGGCGGGTAGACTGACCGAGGGTCAGGCGCCCCGCCGCGATGTCGGCATACAGCGCTTCCTTATCCAGCCGGATGTCCTCGGGCATACGCTTTTTCGTTGATCTTCTTGGCATACTAACCTTTTTTCTTCGCCTCCCGCAAATCGGCGGCAACCTCGGCGCATCGTCCGGCAACGCCCTCGATCACTTCTTCCTCTATCCCACATTTAAGAAATATTCTCTCATCTCTTACTTTTTTTCTGCCGCTCGTTTTTCCAAAGCTGGACATTTGTGGTACCATTTCTCAAATACTCTCGTCTCAGCAACTTTGGGTGATTCCTCGCTGCTGCTCGCCACCCCACCTTAATCATGGTAAAAACATGCACTTAAAGGATCTTTCCATTTCCACCAAACTGCTCCTGGCCTTCGGCACCGTCCTGCTCTTTTTGACGATCATCACCGTTCTTTCCTGGCTTCGTTTCGGCTCGGTTACTTCAGCCCTCGATCACGCCGACTATTCGACCCATCTCAACAAGATCATCCTGGAGAGAGAGATCGACCACCTGAAATTCGTCAACAAAGCGGGGCATTTTTTTACCGACGGAACACTGAAGTCAATGCAGGTCGAAACCGACGACCATCAGTGCGCTCTGGGCAAGTGGCTCTACGGCAGTGAGCGGAAGGACGTTGAGAACACTATCCCCGCCCTTGCCGGTCTTCTGCAGAAACTGGAACAACCCCACGCCCGGCTCCATGACTCCGTCAAGCAGATCAATACGCTGGCCGGCGGGCAGGAGAAAAGCGCCATTCTGCCTGAGGCCCAAAAGATCTTCGAGGGTTCGACGAAAAGCGCCCTGGTCGAGATAGAGGGAATCCTGCGGGAAATGATCGCGACAGTCGAAGCCGATGCCGCCGCCAATAGACAGCAGGTCGGCTCCTTCATCTCTTCCGGCCGCAACCTCATTCTGTTTTTTGCCGTCCTCACCTTCATCCTGGGCCTTATCATCAGTGTCGTCATCTCCCGCAGCATTGCCGGTTCTACCCGGCAGCTGGCCGCAATCACCGACAGCCTGGCCAAGGGCAACATGACGACCCGCAGTACCCTCAGCCAGGACGATGAAATCGGCCGTCTGGCCTGCTCCACCAACAACCTGGCCATAAGCCTCGACAACATGTGCGCTCGCGTTCATTGCTCGTCCTCGACCATCAATGGTTCCGCCGAAAATCTCGACAAGCTTTCCGGCACTCTCTTTACCGCTGCCGAAACCATGTCCGGGAGTTGCAACACGGTCGCCGCCGCCGCGGAACAGATGAATGCGAACATGAACGCCATCGCCGCCGCCGCCGAAGAAACCAGCACCAACGTCACCATGGTGGCCGCTGCCGCCGAGGAGATGACCAGCACTATTGCTGAGATTGCCCATGGTTCGGAAAACGCCCGAGTCATTGCCCTGCAGGGAGTTGAGGAGGCCGGCAAGGCCTCGGCCAGCGTCCAGGAACTCGGCGACGCCGCGCGGCTCATCGGCCGCGTCACGGAGACCATCAACGAGATTGCCGATCAGACCAACCTCCTGGCCCTCAACGCCACCATCGAGGCAGCCCGGGCAGGCGATGCAGGCAAGGGCTTTGCCGTCGTCGCCAACGAGATAAAGGAACTGGCCAAGCAGACCACCGAGGCGACGCGGGAGATTCGCAGCCGGATCGAAAGCGTCCAGACCTCCAGCGAACAGACCATTGCCATCATCAACACCATCACGACAATCATCAACGACACCAACGACATAGTCGCTGCCACCGCCGCGGCGGTCGAGGAACAGGCGGTGACCAGCAAAGAGATCGCGAACAATGTCAGCCAGGCCTCCGTCGGTATGCATGAGGTCACCGAAAACATCGCCCAGGCCTCCGTTGCCAACGCCGAAGTGACCAGGGATATCAATCTCGTCCGCAACGAGGCCATCACGGTGGCCGCCCGCAGCTCCGACATCAAGGAACTTGCCGCGGAGATGAAAAACAATGCCGCGGCTCTCGAAACTCTTCTGAATCGGTTCAGTTTCCGGCCCGGTCAATTCGATATCGGCAGGATCAAGGACGCCCACTTCAACTGGAAGATGCGCCTGACCGCCGTGCTGAGCGGCTACACCACCATCGAATCCAAAAACATCCCCAATCATCACCAGTGCGATTTCGGCAAATGGTACGACAATGCCCCGGCTGCCGTGAAGATTCATCCGCTGTTCAAGGAAGTCGGGGTCCATCACGAAGCCGTGCATGTGAAGGTCGTCCAGGCCGTCGATCTGTTCAACTCGAACAAGACGGCGGAGGCCCGCCGCAAGGTTGAGGAATTCGAAGACGTCCGGAAAAAACTCTTCGCCAGCCTCGATGAAATGTACATCTCCTGACGGATGCGGTACGGTATGGCATTTCTTTCATGATGCCGAAGGCGGAACCGGGAGCCGGAATGCCTTCAACCGCCGATAACGCAGGCCTGTGGAGAATGACGATGTATCCGAAGAAGGACAAGCTCAGTTCCCGCTTCAAGCTCTTTCACGAGCTGATGCCGACCAAGGTGCAGAATATCCTCTTGATCAGCACCTCCTACGAGGCCTGGATCATGGAGGAAGACAGCCGGATCTCGGAACAGATCGTCACCGAGTACAGAGGGTTGAACCTCAGCCGCCCGCCCCGGCTGACCTGGGTATCGTCGCTTGACGAGGCGCTTACGCATTTCGCAGACTTGCCCTTCGACATGGTCATCACTTTCTCCCGTTCGGTGGACGACAAGGCCCTCACGCTCGGCCAGGAAATTAAAAAGGCCAAACCGGGCATCCCGGTGGTCCTGCTCACCCATCAGGAGATGTTGCCCGAAAACTCGCCAGCCTGGTACGATCAGGAAAAGTGCATCGACATGGTCGTCTATTGGTCGGGCCAGGCCGAGATACTGCTCGCCATCGTCAAGAGCGTCGAGGACCGCTTCAACGCCATCCCCGACACCCGTACCGCGGGCGTCAGGGTCATTCTCTTCGTCGAAGACTCGCCCTATTATCTCTCTCTCCTGCTGCCGATCCTCTACAAAGAACTGGTGATCGAAACTCAGGCGGTCATCGAGGACGGCCTGAACGAGGAGCACCGGCTGCTCTCCATGCGGGCAAGGCCTAAGATCCTGATCGCCCATTCCTACGAGCAGGCAATGGCGCTCTACGAGCAGTTCAAACCTTACGTGCTGGGCGTTATCTCCGACATGCGCTTCTATCGCAATCACGTGTTGGACGGCATCGCTGGCCTGCAGCTCCTCAGCCACATTAAACGTGACCGCTTCGACATTCCGCTGCTGCTCACCAGCTCGGAGTCCCATAACGCTGGTCTCGCCGAGCGGATACCGGCCTGTTTCGTCGACAAAAACGCCCCATCCCTGCACGAGGCCATCAAGGCCTTTCTGGTTGAGCATCTCGGCTTCGGCAATTTCGTCTTTCGCATGCCGGACGGCACCGCCTATGATCAGGCCGGCAATCTCTATGCACTCGAGAAAAAACTGGAGTCGATCCCGGCGGAATCCTTTCTTTTTCACTGCCGGCACAACGATTTTTCCCGGTGGTTCTATACCCTGGCCGAAGTGGAGTTGGCCTCCCAGGTGCGGCCCATGCGCGACCAGACCTTCGATAACGTCGAAAACCACCGCCGCCATCTCATCAAGATCATCAAGGAGAAACGGATCGCCCGGCAGCGCGGGGTGATCGTCAACTTCGACCGGGACCGGTTCGACCCCGATACCAATTTCGCCAAGACCGGCAACGGGTCGCTCGGCGGCAAGGCCCGTGGTCTTGCCTTCTTTTCGGCCATGCTCCACCGCAACCGGGAACGACTCGAAGCCTTCCGCCAGTTCGATATCGTCGTGCCTCAGACCCTGGTGGTCACCACCGACGCCTTCGACGAGTTCATCGAAATCAACAGGTTGCACGACCTGACCCGGGAAGATCTGCCGGACGAGGAAGTGCTTGCGCGGATGCGGGACACGGTTTTTCCGGTACGGCTCAGCCAGCAGCTCAGCGAGTACCTGCGGGCCGCCGACTATCCGCTGGCGGTCCGGTCGTCGAGTATCCTCGAAGACGCGCAGTTCAAGTCCTATGCCGGACTCTACCACACCTGTATGCTGGCCAACGATCATGCGGACTTTACCTTCCGGCGCAGCCAGCTTGAAAACGCCATCCGCCGGGTCTACGCTTCCACCTATTTCCTTGCGCCGAAGGCCTTCTCCAGGAGGGTCGGCAATCAGGTGGAGCAGGAGAAAATGGCGGTGATTCTCCAGCAGGTGGTCGGCAGCCGGTACGGCACATCCTATTACCCCGCGATTTCCGGCGTGGCTCAGTCGCTCAACTACTACCCCTTCTCACGCATGAAGCCGGAAGACGGCATCGTCAGTATCGCCCTGGGGCTCGGTAAGGCAGTCATGGAGGGCGAGAAAATCCTGCGCTTTTCGCCGCGCTTCCCGGAGATCCTGCCGCAGCGGAGCACGATCC
The DNA here is from genome assembly GCA_001799365.1 of Desulfobacterales bacterium GWB2_56_26. Lineage (GTDB taxonomy): Bacteria > Desulfobacterota > Desulfobulbia > Desulfobulbales > Desulfocapsaceae > Desulforhopalus_A. The sequence continues at coordinate 7,911 of MGTI01000080.1, forward strand.
AGGATATCCTGAAAAACGCTCAGCAACACTTCTACGCCCTGCCGCTCGGCCGCGATACTTCGAATCCTGAGGTGAGCGATGCCAATACCCTCGATCGCCGTGCAATCACCGAAGCGACCGATGAATTTCCCGTCCGCTATCTGTCGAGCACCTACGAGCCTGCCGAGGAGCGGATCCGCGACCAGTTTTCACCCCAGGGGATCCCGGTGCTGACCTTTGCCGCGATCTTGAAATATAAGGCCTATCCCTTGCCCCAAGCTATTCTGACGCTGCTTGAAATGGGCCGCGAAGGGATGGGCTGTCCGGTGGAGATCGAGTTTGCCGTCGATTTCAACAGGGCTGAAGCTACGGGCCGCGCGAGACTTGCGATCCTGCAGATCCGGCCGATGAGCGCCCGCGAGGAGATGCTCGAAGTGGATGTCACCAGGGAGGATTCCGCCCGCGCCTTTTGCATCTGCCATCAGGCCCTCGGCAATACCGACAACCGGACGATGGCCGATCTGGTCTATGTCCGGCCGGAGACCTTTGATCCGTCGAAAACCATTCTGATTGCCAGAGAACTCGGCAAGATCAACGGCGCCCTGGTGAAGGCTGGTCGCAAATATGTGCTCATCGGCCCCGGCCGCTGGGGCTCCGCCGACCACTGGCTCGGCATCCCCGTCACCTGGAGCGATATCGGCGGCGTCGGCGCAATCGTCGAAACCGTCCATCCCGCCATCAACGCCGATCCCTCCCAGGGCTCCCACTTTTTCCACAACATCACCTCGCTCGGCATCAACTACCTGAACGTCGGCATCCATCCGGAAGACCTGATCGATTGGCGATATCTTGCCGGGCTGACGGTGGTCGAGGAGACGGAACATGTGGTCCATGTGCGGACGTCCGAGCCTTTTGCCCTGCGGGTCGATGGGCGACGAAGAGTTGGGGTATTACTGAGATGTGGGTAATTTATCCGGTGCGTGGAAACCACCCTGTGTCACGAAGTTTATTCAGCAACGGCTCTGTCCTGTCCGGCCATGTTTCGGGCTTTTGCTCTTGTTTATATAATATATACAGTATATATAGTATATACATTATAGGTTGTATATATTGTATATACTATTACGGAGATAAGTCATGAGTATCACACTCTTTGGTGGAGAAAAAGGTGGTACCGGCAAGACGACCTTGGCTACCAATATCGCCGCCATGCTGGCCTTGCGCGGCAAGGATGTCCTGCTGCTCGATACCGATCGTCAGGGAACAGCCTCGTTCTGGGCGACGGTCAGGGAGGAGGAGTCGATCGAACCGCGGGTTGCCTGTGTCCAGAAATTCGGCAAGGGACTCCCTGCCCAGATTCGCGACCTGGCCGAACGATACGATGAAATCGTCATCGACGCGGGCGGCCGAGACTCGCTGGAACTGCGCTATGCCCTAGGTGTCGCCGACCGTGCCTATATCCCGGTTCAGCCTTTCCAGTTCGACATCTGGACCATCCGTCAAATGGATACACTGATCGAGATGGCCAAGAGCCTGAATGAAAATCTCACGGCATGCATTGTTCTCAACCGGGTTTCGACTAATCCGGTTATCCGCGAGGACAAAGATACCAGGGAATTCATTGACCAGGAAAAATTCCAGCAACTGACCCTTGCCGAGTGCATGATCCGCGACCGCATCTCCTTTCGCAAGGCGGCAAGGGATGGCCTGGCCGTGGTGGAGTTCGGCCAGGATGCCAAGGCAGTCGCGGAAATGAACCAACTGTTCAAGGAAATCTATGGCGATTAAAAAGAAACCCGGCCCGCTACGGAGCGCTCCCAGCCCCAAGGACAAGGACGCGGCCCTCGACGCCTTCGCCGCCGGCGCCATGCAGCCGGAGCAGACAGTACCGGACCAGGTCTACCCCTGGCAGGAACCCCATGTCCGCGACGATGTCATGAAACAGGTGCTTCTCAAGATGCCTGAGCCGCTCTATTTGAAACTGAAACATATAACCAACTATACGCCCTACAACATGACCTCGTTCATTCTTGAAAAAATCACCCCGGAAATCGAGAAAGAGATTGCCAGGATGACCGGAAAAGCCTGATCGAGCGCTCTCTTGGAGATCCTGATGACTCTTCATATCAAAACTCCACTCGTTGCCTCACGTCCACTGAGCGTCATCGCGGGATGCTCGGTCTGGCTGAAGCTCGAGGCCCTGCAACCGTCCGGCTCCTTCAAGCTGCGCGGGATCGGCCATGCGTGCGAAACCTACCTGGCGCAGGGTGCTCGACGGTTTATTTCGTCTTCCGGCGGAAATGCAGGTCTCGCCGTGGCGTATGCCGGTCGGTTGCTCAAGGTGCCGGTGACGGTGGTCATCCCGGAGACGACCACCGCCAGGGCAAAGGAACTCCTGTGCCTGGAAAACGCAGAGGTGGTGGTGCATGGTGCCTCCTGGCAGGAGGCGAACGACTTTGCTCAATCGTTGCTCGGGGCGGAGGATGCCTTTATCCACCCCTTCGACGATCCCCTGCTTTGGCATGGCCATGCGTCGCTGATCGATGAAGTCGCGTCCTGCGGCCTTAAGCCCAACGCCATCGTGCTGTCCGTTGGCGGCGGAGGACTTCTCTCCGGCGTGGTGGAAGGCCTGCACCGCAACGGCTGGAATAACGTTCCGGCAATCGCCGTGGAAACTGCGGGCGCCGAATCCTTCCATGAAGCTGTAACAGCCGGACATCCGGTAGAGCTTGCCCGGATCAGCAGCATCGCCACCTCCCTTGGCGCCAAACGGGTCTGCGAGAAAGCCGTCTGGTGGTCGAAAGAGCACCCGATCCGAAGTGTCGTGGTTTCGGATCAGAGCGCATTATCTGCCAGCGAACGCTTTCTGGCCGATCACCGCCTCCTGGTCGAGCCTGCCTGTGGGGCAAGCCTTGCTCTGGCCTATGAGAAATCTCCGGAACTTGAAGGACTCGACACAATCTTAATTGTCGTCTGCGGCGGCGCAACAGCCACTCTCGATCAGATCAGGGCATGGGCGAGGCAATAAGTATCAGTCTGAGGCCCGATTCTACATATGCTCATTGACCCGAAAGGTGCCGGGACATCTTCCGCAGGGAGGCTTGTGTTTCGAAGGGAGCGTTAATATTTAAACCTCCCGATAAGCTCTTTCAATTTGGCAGCAAGGCGGCGAAGTTGGTCCGCACTCATCTCAATGCTCCTACTGTCGGACGAAATATGGTGTGATGAGGCATTGACATCGGCAATCTCATTGGAAATTTGTTGAATTACAGTGCTGCCCTCGGAGATATTTCTGTTCACTTCCCCGATTCCTTCCGAAGTTTGGGTTACACTATGGGAGATTTCGTTGGTAGCAGCGGACTGCTCTTCGATGGCTGTAGCAATGGTTGCAATGATTTCATTGATGTTATTGATGATCGAGCTTATCGATTCAATCTCGGTGATTGTGTCGGCAGTTGTTGCCTGAACCCCTTCGATTTTACCCTTTATCTCTGCCGTTGCGGCTGCCGTTTGACGGGCGAGTTCCTTGATCTCATTGGCGACAACGGCAAAACCTTTGCCCGCATCTCCGGCCCTGGCTGCTTCTATTGTTGCGTTCAATGCCAGCAAGTTGGTTTGTTCGGAGATTTCAGTGATCGTTTCGGTTACCGCGCTGATAGCGTTTGCCGCCTTTCCAAGATCTGCCATTTTTCCGGAAGCGGCATTGGCCTGCTGTACCGCAGCTTCCGTTATTGACCGTGCTTTTTCTGAGTTCTGCGCTATCTCGTTAATGGTGGAAGCCATTTCCTCAACTGCTGCTGCCACCATACTCGTGTTGCTTGTGGTCTCCTCCATGGTAGTTGCCACTCTATGCATATTTTCCGTCATTTCCATCGAGGCATCCGTAACACTACGCGCCTTACCAGAGGTGGCGTCCGCATTTTTGGCAAGACTTGAAGCTATTGCTAAAAGTTTTCCCGAGGACTCATCGACAACTCCGGCATTCTCTGAAACCTCTCGGATAATATCCTGAAGCTTTTTGAGGAAGATATTGAACCAGTCAGAGAGTTCGCCCACCTCATCCTTCCTGTTAGCCGGCAGCTGGCGAGTCAGATCTCCCTCGCCCTGGGCAATATCTTTGAGACACGCCACCGCCGCATTTATCGGTCTTGTGATTGCCAGGCCAATTATCCCGGCGAGTATTACTCCGAGCAATACCCCGGCTACAATGCTCGCTGTCAACATCGTCATGGACAGCCGATAAGAAGCTGTCGCTTCCGAACTGGCTTTTTCGGCATTGGCAAGATTGAGTTCGGTGAGGGTATTCAGCTGATCTCTCATTTTTTCAAACTTGCCGCTTGCTTCCCCAAGAGTGATCTCGATGGCCTTTTTTCGAGATGCTTCCGAATTCCTCACCAATTCTTCAAGAACCTGCCGAGAAGACGCTGCCCAATCCCCTCTTGCCTTATCATAGACGCCGATGACCGCCTTTTCGTTTTCATTGATAGATAATGCCTTGAATTTATTCCATCGCTCCTCGGATTGCCGAAAATTTGTCTCATACTCTTTCATGAATGCCTTAAAACGCTCATTGTCCGGATCATTAAAGATCATGGATCGTTCAGCAACGAGAAGCTGTTGAAGATCTCGATCGGCCTCAATGAGATAATCGATACTGGGCAGTCGAACGAGAAAGATATCGTCCAGCCGTTCCTTGATCTGTCTCATTCCTCTGTGCGAAAAAAAACCGACGAGAAGTGTAATGAATACCAGAAAGGCAAAGCCTGAGAGTATCTTGGTCCTGATTTTTAGGTTTTTCAAAAATTGCATAAACAACACCTGATTCTGGGAGAGTGAGTCTTAACACCAAGAGTGAACGTATCTCATTATCAGGGAAACTCAGATCATTGTCAAAACCCAAAGCCTTTTTTGCCGGAACCTTTCGATGACACCGAAGCCCAGGGTTCGAAGACAAGGTAGAGATGTGTCAGTTGCACAATAAAGATGATGCCAATCCAGCATGTTGAGGGATGGCCGATTTACTTGCTCGATTCTTCCTAACAGCAGGCAAAATTTCCATCACAGGGCTTCATAATGCGCCACCATCCGTCTGCGCTGTGCCGCATCCGGCAGCGGACCAAATCCTGCTTCCATATTATCTTGCATGTGGTGGACTTTTGACGTCGCCGGTATGATACAAGTCACCGCCGGATGGCCGGCGATAAACTTGAGGAAATACTGGCCCCAGCTGCGGCAGTCGAACTCGGCGCTCCATGCCGGCAGTGTTTTTCCCTTAACCCTGGCAAACAAGGCGGCCCGCTGAAAGGGCCGATTGATGAGGGTGGCGATACCCCGGTCGGCGGCAAGGGGCAACAGACGCTGTTCGACGGCGCGATCCTCAAGATTGTAGGTGAACTGGACGAAATCGAGCGGTTCCCTCTCCATGATATCCCCAAGTTCCTGGTGGTTGCGGCCGTGGGAGGTGGTTATACCGATATAACGGAATCGGCCCTTTTGCTTCCACTCCCGCAGGACCGGCAAGTGGGTCTGCCAGTCGCGCAGGTTGTGAATCTGCATCAGGTCCATGACCTCGACCCCCATCCGCTGCATGGACTGCCGCATCTGATCGATGCCTTCCTGCCGGCCGTCGGTCCAGACCTTGGTCGCCGCAAATACCGCCTCCCGTTTGCCGAAGGCCTGCAGCAGCTCGCCGACCACCGCTTCGGCCCGGCCATACATCGGCGAAGAATCGATGAGTTTGCCGCCGCCCGCGAAAAACGCCTGCAGCACTTCGGCCAGTTGAGCCCTGACGGTCGGGTCTTCGCCGACATCGAAGGTCCCCCAGGTCCCCATGCCCATGATCGGCAGCAGTTCGCCCGATGACGGGATGGCTCGGCGTATCGGCGTTCTTTCCGCACTCAACAGGTCACCGGGGCCAAAAGTCATGGCGGCCGCCAGGGCGCCGGTGCCGAGGATGAAGGTGCGGCGGGAGATATGTGGATAGTACGTGGTCATGGTGGTTGCCTCCTCATTTTCCAGGTGATGAACCGGCGGCCATTTGTTCCTGACGATTCCCCAGCCTGAGGGAAATCCAGACCCAGGCACAGGCCAGCGGCACCGCTGTAAGCGAGATCCCGGCCGCTGAAAGCCCAAAAGCCTGCAGTCCGGCATACACCCAGGCGCTGACGGCGTCGCCGCCTCGGTAGATCACGGTATCGATGAAATTTTTGGCTTTGTACTTCTCTTCCTTGCCGAGCACCACATAGAGCATCTCGCGTCCCGGCCGCATGATGGCGTAATCTCCAGCCCGACGCAGGATCTGAACGGCAACGACCACCCCCAGCGCCGGCATGAGCGCCAGTCCCAGAAATCCTGCTACCATCAGGAGCGGAATAACGGCCAGGGTCCACCCGAGGCCGATTCGCCGAACGATCCGGCCGGTGAGAAAAATCTGGGTGGCAAGACTCAGGCCGTTGACGGCGAGGTCCATGGCGGCAAAGAGCGCAGTGCGTTGAGCCGGATCGGCAAAATTATCCCTGACAATGTGCGCCTGCTGAAAATAGAGAAATGTGGCGAGTGTGGTGAAGAGCAGCATAAACGCACAGATGCCGATCAGATACGGTGACTGCCAGACCAGCCGAACGCCGGCCAGCACACTGCCGCCCAAGGGCCGGGCGGCGGAAGACTGAGCCAGGTCTGCCGAGGCTCCACCTGAGCCTGCGGAGTGTGCGACCTGAGACTGTCGCCAACCGACAAGCCGGTGAATGCAGAGGATCGCCCAGCCAAGAAAACCTGCCGAGATCAGCAGCAGGTTGGTAGGCCCGAGCGGCTGTACCAGGGTGACCGTCAAAGCAGGACCGGCCAGGGCGCCGGCTGTCCCGCCGGCCGCGATCACTCCGAACAGACGTTTAGCCTGACCACTGGTATAAGTGTCAGCCATGAAACTCCAGAAGACCGAGACAATAAACAGATTGAAAACGCTCGACCAGATAAAAAATGCCCGGGCCACGTATTCAGGGGCGAGATCGGAACGGAACAGGGCGAAGAACAGCAGCAGGTTGCCGATAAAAAAATAATAGACATAGGGAAGAAACCGGCGGGGTGCGAAGCGGCGGGTCAGCCAGCCAAACAACGGGACAACTGCCAGCATGGCGAGAAAGGTACCGGTGAACATCCACTGCAGGTTTTCAACGCCACCGGCGATGCCCATTTCGTCGCGCATCGGCCGGATAATGTAGTAGGCGCAGAGCAGGGCGAAGAAATAGCTGAACGACCACAGCAGCGGCCGCCACTCTCCGGGTTCGACCGCCATCAGTTGATTCCACCAGGAACCTAACGGCTGCCTTGCCCCGGATTCCTCTCCCGATCCGGTTGTTGGCGCATTCGACACGGACCCACCTCATAGATTTGACAGGCGGAAATTGATACGGGACAGTCTCGCAGAAACTGACACTGCCGCACAATATGACAATGAAAATGGTAATTCTCGGCGCAAATGTCAAACAAGGACGAGTGGCCAATCTCCTTGTTAACTCGCAAACGAGGGGTTAAGATGACAACCTAACCTTGTGTTTGATCATACACATCCCCTCAGCTCTTCCCTTGTAAAACCTTACACCAGAGCTGAGGCACATCCGGGTGCCGGCTCGAAGGAGGGCATATGATTATGAGGAACATTCTGTGTGGCTGCCTGTTGCTATCGACTATCTGGGGCTGTTCGCATGAGGCGGAACTACCGGTTTCCGCGGGCTTTGGCCCCGATCCGGTTCTGCCGCCGCCGTCGAAAACCTTGATTCCCACCGTGAATATCGCCCCGGCCAAAGGTTGGCCCAGCGGCGGCAGACCAGTGGCGGCTGAAGGCCTGACGGTCACCGCTTTTGCCGATAAGCTCGACCACCCGCGCTGGATCTACGTCCTCCCGAACGGCGATGTGCTGGTAGCCGAAACCAATGCCCCGCCCAAACCCGAAGATTACAAAGGATTAAAAGGCTGGGTCATGAAAAAGGCCATGAAAAAAGCCGGGGCCGGCGGTCCCAGCGCCAATCGCATCTCGCTGCTGCGGGACGGCGACGGGGACGGCAGAGCTGATTTCCGTGCCGATTTCCTTGAGAATCTCAACTCGCCCTTCGGCATGGAACTGATTGACACCGAATTGTATGTGGCCAACACGGATGCGGTGCTGCGCTTCCCCTATCGTGAGGGACAGACTCGGATCAGCGAACCGGGAGTGAAAATCATGGATCTTCCCGCCGGTCCCATCAATCGTCACTGGACCCGCAACATTATCGCCGGCCAGGACGGCAAAACGCTCTATGTCACTGTCGGATCGAACAGCAATGTCGGCGAAAAAGGCATGGATAAGGAGTTTGGGCGTGCGGCCATCTGGCAGTTGAATCTGGAAACGGGCCATCAGCGAATTTACGCCTCCGGCCTACGCAATCCAAACGGCCTGGCCTGGGAACCCGACAGCGGCGTATTGTGGACAACCGTCAACGAACGCGACGAACTGGGCAGCGATCTCGTGCCCGATTTTTTGACATCGGTGCAGGAGGATGGCTTTTACGGCTGGCCCTACAGCTACTTTGGTCAGCATGTGGATCAACGGGTGAAACCGCAACGTCCCGATCTGGTGGCCAAGGCCATTGCCCCCGATTACGCCCTGGGAACCCACACCGCGTGTCTTGGCCTGGCTTCATCGCGGGGCTCCGCCTTGAGCCGGCGATTCGCCAACGGCATGTTCGTGGGTCAGCACGGCTCGTGGAACCGGGAACCTCCCAGTGGTTACAAGGTCATCTTTGTGCCCTTCCATCAAGGAAAACCAGAGGGCGACCCCATCGATGTGTTGACCGGTTTTCTCAGCCAGGAAGGCAATGCCCTGGGCCGCCCGGTCGGGGTGGCCGTCGACCGTCGGGGAGCGCTGCTGGTAGCAGACGATGTCGGCAATGTAATCTGGAAAGTCGCCGGCAACGAGCAGTGAGTCTGCCTCACCTTCCCTTGACACCAAGCCAAATATGAGAGAATGAACTGCTGGAAAAGGAGTGTGGGCATGGCCACAGGAAGCGCCAAAAAACAGAATCAAACCCAGGTGCAGAATAATGAGCATTGAGACCCAACGCGACCGGTATTGTCAAACCGCTTAAAACCGGCATCAGCCGGACTTTCACAGTTTTTCTCATGACCGGCCGCAAGAAACCCCGTTGACATTCCTGCCGGACGGCATCGGCAAAGACATCCAGGGTGGCCAAGAGGTTGGCCCCAAATGTGTTGAATGGGACCTGTCCCCCCAAAATCAAAAAGATCGACCAGAGGACAAGCCCCCGGTCGATCTCTGTTTTGCACAAAAAATGAGGCAACCCTGCTGCCGTGTCTCAATCCGAAGATTGTGATTTAGGCCAGTGGCTTTGCGTCCCCTCCTTTCGGTAGGGTTTGCTTTTCTCTGCCTACTATTATGGACATCATTGCCCGGGCTGTCAAGGAATTCAAGGAGAATAACCTCACACAAATATCACGCACGTCTGCAAAATTGTTTCCGCGTTCAACACACTCACTCAACACATTGATTTCTTTATAATCCAGATTTTCATTCCATTTCACCCCACACCGCCCCACCTACTTATTACTCTTTTGCATATCTTTGCCAGGCTTAACCAGTTATTGGCAATACATTTAATTGATATATCTAGATAGTTATATTAATGACCGATTTCACGACCTCATAAAACCTTCTCCGCGCGTGATGACGTCTCTCCAGAACACGTTTTACCTTCATCATGTCGATTATACGTATTTTATTCTTGACAGCAACAGTATGTAATGTTTTAGATGGGATACATATGGTATATTTTGGGATCCAGTGGTTTATTATGGAGGAAAATGCCAGGCCTAAAATTCCGAGGCAAATACGATCATTCGATTGACGAGAAGGGACGGCTGAGTTTTCCAAGCCGGTACAGGGAGGTGCTGCGTCAGTATGATGCCGGGATCCTCATCGTCATCCCGTGGGATGACCATCTGCGTCTTTATCCTTTAGCCGAGTGGGAGAGCCTCGAGAACAAACTGAAGGCTGAAGACTCCGATCAACTTGAAAATCTTGACAAGATACTCAGGTATTTCGAGTCGGAAAGTTATGAATGCACTTTGGACAAACAGGGGCGGGTCCTCATTCCGCCTGCACTGAGAGCTGATCTCGGACTGAAAAAAGATATCGTCCTCATCGGCATGATCGAGCGGGTCGAGATATGGGACAAAGATACATGGGAGATGGAGAGCAAGATTGGTCGCGCACATTTCCAAGAGCATAAAGCAACGATCAAGAAGAGGGGCATCATCTGATTACCCTCGGAAATGAGCGACAAACTCTGCCAGACATTATCCCATATTACATGTTGTTAGCTGCCTTCTCCTGACCTGCACCGGAAGACCGCCGACGCAGAATATCATCATGCCCGCACCTCGGGTATCGGCTGCAGAAAGAGAAGCACAAGCAATGGGGAGACAGCAATGAACTCTCATCCAACACAAACTTACTTCCGCCCGGGGGCAGATTTGCGCCTCCGGCAGCAGGTGTATCGACGGAATGTGTTCATCGATACGAAAATATGGCCCAGGATCCGGAACATGCTGTTTATCCTCTGTTCGATACTCCTGGCGGCAAATCTTGTACTTTCTCATATCGTTGCCAATCTTGAGCAGGCACTTCAGACTGAAGAAAATGTCCGCCATGAGCTCACAGAAACTCAGATCAGCCTGCGGGCGACAAGGGATCAAATATACTCACCTGACCACATTCTGATGCTGGCTTCACAAAAGTTATCCCTGCAAATTCCCGAAAGGGAGCAAGTCAAAGTATATCAATAAAAGAATTTCATGAAATTACGCTTTCCGGTTTTGCTGTGTTTGACAGCGGAGAACACAGCCACGGCTTGAATAGACGGCAAGTTTGGGAATGATTATTATATCGGCAAGACGTCAGTACTGAACTGGCAGTCATGCGGGAGCATTCCCAAGTCAACCTCAAGCGAGAGGAAGTCATGATACAAGCCATCTATGTCAATCTGCCGGTTGCCGACCTGCAGCGATCCATGGAGTTTTTCCGGAAGCTCGGTTTCACCTTTAATCCGCAGTTTTCCAACGAGCAGGCGGCGGCCCTCGTCATTTCCGAGACGATCTTCGCTATGCTGCACACGCCTGAGAGCTTCCGGCGCTTCACCAAGAAGGAAATCGCGAACGCCCACACAACCACCGAGGTGTTACTGGCTCTGCAGGTCGAGAGCAAGGAACGGGTCAACGAACTGATGAACCTCGCGCTAAAGGCCGGCGGCCGGGAACAGCGCGATCCGGAGGATTACGGTTTCATGTTCGGCCGGGCCTTCGAGGACCCCGACCGTCATATTTGGGAGGTATTCTGGATGGATCCGAGCCAGATGCCCGAAGAATAAATGGACGAATCGCCCGACAGCATGCGACAGCTGCCGGGCGATCATCCCACTCTGGCCAAGTGCAATCAACCATTATGCACTGGTTAAAAAGACCGTGACTTCGCCATCTTGGAAAATGTAATCTTTTCCCTCTGTTCTGAGTTTACCACGCTCTCTGGCAGCGGCCCAGGAACCGGCCGCAACGAGATCGTCATAGGGAACGACCTCCGCCCGGATAAAATGCTTTTCGAAATCGGTATGAATGACGCCGGCTGCCTGTGGCGCCCTGGTGCCTTGTTTTATTGTCCAGGCACGGGTTTCTTTGACACCGGTCGTAAGAAAGGAAATAAGATCGAGCAAAGAATATGCTTCGCGGGCAAGGCGGGCAAGACCCGACTCCTTTAAGCCCAGTTCGGCAAGAAACACTTCCGCTTCATGCTCGTCCATCTCGGAGAGTTCGGCTTCAATTTTCGCAGAAACACAGACCAAGCCATCGCCATGGGCCTCGGCGAAGGCTTTCAATTTCTGCACATATGGATTCTCCGCACCCCCTGTCGCGAGATCGTCCTCGCTCACATTGGCCACATAAATCACTTTTTTACCGGTTAAAAGCTGCATTTCCCGATCGATCAATAATTTTTCCTGCTTGTCCAGCTGGGCCGCTCTGGCTGGTTTTTCATCTTCAAGAACAGCTTTGATTTTTACCAAACCACAGAGCTTAATCAGGGCATCTTTATCTTGGCCGCGCGCCTTCTTCTCCTCGGACACGATTCTCTTTTCAACCAGTTCCAGGTCGGCAAGAATCAGCTCAAGGTTAATAGTCTCCGCATCCCCAACCGGATCTATTTCGCCATGGACATGGGTAATATTGTCATCGTCAAAGCAACGCACCACGTGGGCGATAGCCTCGACACTGCGAATGTGGGCCAGGAACATATTACCAAGTCCTTCGCCTTTAGATGCCCCTTTCACGAGCCCGGCGATATCGACAAATTCAATAGCGGTGGGAATGATTTTGTTCGATGTTCCAAGCTTTGCTAAAACATCGAGTCGTTGATCGGGGACACGGACGATGCCAATGTTGGGTTCAATAGTGCAGAAAGGGTAATTACTCGCCTCGGCACCAGCCTTGGTGAGGGCGTTAAATAAGGTAGATTTACCGACATTCGGCAAACCGACAATTCCAATTTTCATACGGGAAAACTCCTGATACTGCGTGCTGAAGTGATGTCTGATGGGCTTTTACTCTCGTGTACTTCCACCCTTCCCAGGCAGCAGAAAATCATCTGCCGGGGATTCAAATCCAAAGCGGTGTGTTGTACCACTAAGAGTGGTTCTGTTCATTAATAATTTTTCATAAACATTCCTACTAATCCGGTACACCCGGCAGACTCGCAGGAAAACGCCATGCAGGGATGCGGGAACGGTCCGGCATCTGGATCTGGTGGTGGGGTCAAGTCAGTGGCCGACATCAGCAATCGTCATCGTTGAACCCGACCATATTGAAGGTAATGTATTGGGTTTCTTCCTTGAATTCCTCGCCGCATTCCATGGCGGAATCGTTTTCTTCATGATACCTCCAGTTGACGGTAATCGGAGTGCCGTCGGCATGGGCTTTTTCCAGACGGTCAAAAAGATCCATTAACGCTTTGGCACTGCTGGAGTTGAAATAGCGAAGAGTGATGTTCACCGTCACCGGAGTGGAAATCGATTGATTCAAAAACAGATCGATCCATGCAAAGATCGGTGCATAGAAGTTCGATGCATTTTCCGGATACGATTCACCGGCGATTTCAAGAATCCGCGTCTGCGCATCCAGACGGATGGACGGGGAGGATTTGGTGGCTTCGATGATGAGATTTTCCATGTCGACTCTCAGATTACGGCTTTAATGGTGATAAAATTTCTGTCTTCATCCGCGTCGGCGATAGAATATTCCAGCCAGGTCGCCTTGCGGGCCGTCTCGATAACACCAAGACCGGCACCTTTGCTGGGCGGATCCGGCCCCTTCCGACGCTGTTCGAGATGCAAGCTTTCAACTGATCCTTATCCTTGCATAGATTCACTACAACCGAAATCCTACGACCGTGATGTCGTCACGCTGCTCTTCCGAGCCCTGGTAGGTGGTTAATGCTTGTTCGATAGCCTCTTTTTGCATCGACATGGTCTCTTTATTATGGGCGGCCAGGATTTCCACAAACCGGCGCTTGCCAAAGGGGAGGCGCCGGTTCCCGCCTGCCTGATCGAAGATGCCGTCGGTGGTGAGATAGATTGCCGCATCTTCTTCCAGCGCAAGTCGATGATTGGTGAAGATATGGTCCGGATTCGACGTCCTGTAGCCGATCGACTTGCGGTCGCCTCTGATTTCTTTGACCATGTCGCCTTCGGTCACCAAAATCCCGATGCGGGCACCGGCAAAAATGAGGGTTCGATCCTTGGGGTTCACCACGCACAAGCCAACGTCCAGTCCGTCATCGGTGGATGAGCCGGGGATGTGCTGTCCGAGACTGATGCGGACCAGCCGGTTGAGCTCCTTGAGCACTGCCGACGGATCGTCGTCGCTCACATCCTGGACCACACGGTTCAAAGCCATATTGGCGATCATCGTCATGATCGCGCCGGGAACTCCATGACCGGTACAATCGATGACGGCGGCGATGAAACGGTGCCCCTGTTTGTGCAGCCAAAAGATATCGCCGCCGATTATATCTTTGGGTTTCCAGATGACGAAATGATCCCGGATACCATTCGGCAAGGTGTCTTTCCCGGGCAGAATGGCATATTGAATGCGACGCGCATACTGAATCGACGCCTTGATCTCATTATTGGCAAAGTCGAGTTCTTCATACTGCCTGGAGAGTTCCCGGGTCTTCTCCTGGACCTTTATATCCAAGTTCTCGATCATGTCGTCGAGATTATCGAGCATATGATCGAATTCCTTGCTCAGCATTCCCAGTTCATCGTTTCTGACCAGGTTGCTGCGGAGCTTGGCCTCTCCCTGGCGTACTCGGTGGGCCACGGTGGAAAGGTGCTCGATGGGTCGTAAAAAGCGTCGTATGACCAGTGTACCCAAAGCAAGCGAAAATAAAAACGTGGCGATGGCAATGAGAATCAGGCGGGTGGTCAGCGCCCGTGATTGCTCAAACAGGTCGTCGGTGTACACCGACGATCCGATATACCATTTAAATTCGGGGAAGTAGCGCATCCAGCTGATTTTTTCATAGACATAGTGGCCCGGTTCCTGCGGACGATCCCACAAATAGGTCTGCGGTTTGCCGCTTTCAGCCGCCCGAATCAGTTCGTCGACCAGAGGTTTGCCGGTGCGCGGATTGGGAACCTCGGCAAAGTTTTTCCCTTCCATTTGCGGGTTGGGGTGGATGATCATCTTCATCTGGTCGTCAAAGATGTACATATAGCCGGTCCGGGCGATGGTGATTCGCCCCATAAGTGTGCGCAGGCGGCCGATGAGGGCGTCCCGCCGAAGGTTGACTTCGTCGGTGATGTCATCGGTATAGACCCCGGACCCGTAAACCCATTGCCAGGGCTCAAATAACTTGGAGAAAGTGAGCTTTTCGGACGGCTCGTTGTGCTCCAGGCGATGCCACCAGTACGAAGTATATCCCTGCCCTTGTTCCCTTGCGACAGCTACCATTGGCGGGACGATGAGGTTGCCGTTGACGTCCCGGATATTCGAAAAATCGGCACCAAAGAGCTTGGGATCGGGGTGGGAGATCAGCTTTGAAGAAAAATCGGAGATCCAGAGGTAATCGTCCTTGCCGTAACGCAGCATTCTCATGCCTTCGATGGCCCGTTGCTGGGCGACAGCCTCGGAGATCTCGCCACGCTTTGCCGCGTCGTACTGCAATTGAATGAAACAACCGCCGATGTCGGTGATGTCCTTCAACTCGCGTTTCTTGGCCTCTTGCGCAGTATGGCGGTAGGATTCGATCTCCTGATGGGTGGTGGTGACCAGATCGGTGACCCGGTCGAGAGCGGCGGTAGCGGATTGCTCCGACATCCTGTAGGTAATCTGACGGGTAAGGGGTATGGTAATCAAGGAAAAGGCTAGGGAACAGACGGAAATAACTGCCAGAATGAGCAGAAAGCCCTTAAACCAGAGTTTTTTTGACATTGGGTCATCCCCCTGTATCTACACATTCAGGAACGGCGTCTCTCGCTCGAACTCCTTGACTATCGCAGCCACGCTAACCTTTCATACCGAGATTTGCAATTTGTTTGTGTGGACAATCCGCCGACACCCAATCCATTAATTATTCATTTGTTATTCCAAAGACATAACAGTGTATACACCTAAATTCCGGCGTTTACGGACGCCCATGCGGGCAAGGAGTATTTTTAGCCCTGCAGGTCGAGAGCGGAGAAAAGATCAACGAACTGATGACTCAGGCTCTAAAGGCAGGCAGCCGGGAACAGCGAGAGGCGGAGCCCCGACCGTCACATCTGGGGAGGTATTCTGGATGGATCCGAGCCGGATGCCGAAAGAATAAAGGGAACAGCCGCCCGGCAACATCAACTGTTGCCGGGCAACCGAGTCACTGCAGAAGCGAAGCAGACGGATCAGACCACGCCCTGATCGATCATCGAATCGACGACCTTGACAAAGCCGGCGATGTTGGCCCCGGTCACGTAGTTACCGGGGGCGCCGTACTGCTCGGCGGTCTCTTTGCACATCTTATGGATGTTCTTCATGATGGTTTTGAGCCGCTTGTCGACCTCTTCCCGCGGCCAGTTGAGCCGCATGCTGTTCTGCGACATTTCGAGACCGGAAACGGAAACCCCGCCGGCATTGGCAGCCTTGCCCGGCCCGTAGAGGATGCGGTGTTCGAGGAAGATGTTGACGCCATCCGGGGTAGTCGGCATGTTGGCGCCTTCCGAAACCACCTGAATGCCGTTGCCCACGAGATTTTTAGCATCCCGCTCGTTGATCTCGTTCTGGGTGGCGCTCGGAAAGGCGCAGTCGGCCTTATGATTCCACAGCGGGTTGTAGCCGAGGGCCGGATCGGCCGGGACGAAGGTCGCCTCCGGATACTGCTCGACGTAGAGCTTGACCCGGCCGCGCATGGCGTTTTTCAGCTTCATCAGGAAGTTCAGCTTCTCCCGGGTGAATCCTGCCGGATCGTAGACATAGCCGGACGAATCGGAGCAGCTGACCGGTTTTGCCCCCAGTTCGATGAGTTTTTCGATGGTGTACTGGGCCACATTGCCGGAGCCGGAGACCAGACAGGTTTTACCCTCCAGGGATTGCCCCTTGGTGGCGAGCATCTCGGCGGCAAAATAGGTGCAGCCGTAGCCGGTGGCTTCGGGCCGGACCAGACTACCGCCCCAATTGAGGCTCTTGCCGGTCAGGACGCCGGTGAATTCGCGGGCCAGTTTTTTATACATCCCGAAGAGATAGCCTATTTCCCTGGCGCCCACGCCGATATCGCCGGCCGGTACGTCGGTATCGGGGCCGATATGGCGGAACAATTCGGCCATGAAGCTCTGGCAGAAACGCATCACCTCATTGTCGGACTTACCCTTGGGATCGAAGTCCGAGCCGCCCTTGCCGCCGCCCATGGGCAGCGAGGTCAGCGCGTTCTTGAAGACCTGTTCGAAGGCCAAAAATTTCAGGATGCTGAGGTTCACCGAGGGATGAAAGCGCAGGCCGCCCTTGTAGGGTCCGATGGCGCTGTTCATCTGAATCCTGAAGCCGCGGTTGACGTGGACCTGACCCTGATCGTCCACCCACGGCACCCGAAAAACGATAACCCGCTCGGGCTCGACGATCCGTTCGAGAATCGCCTCACGGCGGTACTGCGGGTTCTTGTCCAGCACCGGTTGAATGGATTCGACGACTTCACTGACGGCCTGATGAAACTCCCGCTCATGCGGATCCCTGTCGAGGACGAACTTGATACTCTCCATACCTTTCTCCTGTGGTGATTCCACCTTTTCAAAAAAGATTCCGGTTTAGTGTAACTCAGCCATCACCGGCCGTCCGCCAATTCCTTATTTTTCACCGAACGGCCGGACTCTCGCACCAAGTCACCAGCAAAAAATGCGCCAAACCAGGGCAGTTACTGAAATACAGTTTCTTTTGGATTACCACTCAGATAGGGCATCAAGAGAAATATCGGCCGATCCGCATTGTGATCAAATACCACAAAAATTGATCAAAACAGCAAACGGCCGACTAATCCGCATGGCGGATGGTGTCGTTTTTCCGCTGGCTCACATACCACAGGTATTCGATTGGCAGGAAGTTGCCGCCCCGCAGCACCCGCTCTGTTCCTTGCCGGAAGGCAGGGCACAGCTTGGCCCGCCGTTCTTGATCGATGAACCGGCCATCCCGGCGATCAGATCCGCCACCCAGTCGGCCACCTCTCTTGCGACCTGCAGCCGCTCGGCTTCCGGCACATCTTCCGGATCGAAGAGGTCGGAGTATTTCTTATAATGGGACAGGGCGTCGAACTGGAGCAATTGCTCCCTGCCGAGCAGGTTTTCCAACAGCCTGCCGTGACACCGCAGAAAACAGCCGTCGATCAGGACGACCTGGCCGGCAGTTTTTACCCATCTGGCGATGGCCGAATTCGGTACGGTGAGCAATTCGCCATGACAGGCTCGACCGAAGCCGGGCCGGCGCGCCAGGATATTGGCCGCCTGCCGGGCGATCTCGCCGCGGATGCAGGCCCCTTCGCAGGACAATACCGGAATTGTGGCCCTGGCGATATTGTCGTGGCCGACGGTCTCACCGATGGGGCACTGATTGTCGGTGATGGAGAGGGC
>MGTI01000081.1 GCA_001799365.1 Desulfobacterales bacterium GWB2_56_26
GGCGTATGCCAGATACCGCCAGGAAAAGCAAACAATAAAGCCGAGGAGAAACCAGGTCCAGCAGATGAGCGTCGCATTGATGTCGAGCAGCCGGTCGTGCAGGCCGACGGGATTGAGAATGCGGCTGGCGGGCTGTCCGGTAGACATCTTCTGCTATTCCACCATGCCGCCGTTTTTGATGAGCAAACAGGTATTGACGCCGCCGAAGGCGAAATTCTGGATGGCGGCAATCTTGATCTCCGCCTCGGTGAGTTCGCGGGTATGGCGCAGCATCGCACACCGTTCGTCGACGTTGACAAGATTCAGGGTAGGGGCGATGAAACCCTGCTCCATCATATATAAGGTCAATATCGTCTCAATTACCCCGCAGGTCCCCATGGTGTGGCCCATGTAGCTCTTGAGCCCTGTCACGTATGGCCGGTCGCCGTAGACTGCGCCGATGGCCTGGGCCTCGATGACGTCGCCCATCTTGGTGGCGGTCGCGTGGGCGCTGACGAAGTCCACATCGGTCGGGGCAAGCCCGGCATCGGCCAGCGCCAGCCTCAGAGTCGCGGTGATGCCGTCGAGGTTGGGCAGGATCAGGTCGCCGCCGTTGTTGTTGCAGGCAAAGCCGACGATCTCGCCGAGGATGATCGCGCCGCGCCGTTTCGCCGATTCATACTCTTCAAGCAGCACCGCGCCGCCGCCTTCGCCAACGACGAGGCCGTCCCGATCGGCATCGAAGGGCCGGGGAGTGAGGTGCGGGGTATCGTTGTAATCCACGGAACAGGCCAACAGGTTGTCGAAAACCGCCACGGTGGTGGTGTCGTACTCGTCCGCCCCGCCGCAGAGCATCGCATCCTGCATGCCGAATTTCACCATTTCGTAGCCGTAGCCGATCGACTGGCTGCTGGTGGTGCAGGCGGTGGACGAGGCGATAATTCGCCCGGTGATGCCGAACATCCGGGTGATGTTCACTGCCGTGGTATGAACCATGGAGCGGAGGTAGTCGACCGCGCCGATGGAGGAAAATTTCTCTTCCAGCGCATTGAAGAATGTGTGGTAGATCTCGCGCTGGACGGTCGGGCTGCCGTGGGTCGAGCCGAAGGCCACGCCGAGGCGGCCGGAGGTGATGAACTCCTGGGAGAGCCCGGAACGCTCCAGCACATCTTTCGCCACCTGGCAGGCATAATAGGCCACCGGTCCCATGGTTTTGCGATACTGCCGTTTGAAGCCGTAGTCGATCGGGTAATCGACGGTGCCGAAGACTCGGGAGTGAATGTGTTTGGTCAACAGGCCGTCGTCGCGGAGCGGCCGGACGCCGGATTTGCCCTGCCTCAGACTCTCGATGATATCATCCTTCTCATAGCCGATGGGCGTAATGGCGGAACAGGCGGTGATGACGACGCGACGTTTCATAGGGTCGGTACTCTTCTCATTTGCTGCGAGAGCGCTTGATGTCTTCGATATAATTAACGATATCGTTGATGGTCCGGATGGTCATGGCCTTTTCCTTCTCCTCGCGGGTCAGCGGAAAACCCAGGATGGTGATTTCAATTTTCCCAAGAAGTTCAATGGCGTCGATGCTGTCAAAGCCATGCACGTCCCGGAGGTTGTCGGTGAGGCCCGGCCGCTCGAATTCAAAATCCTCGGTGAGGATTGTCAAGATTTTCTCTGTGATTTCTACTTTGGTCATTATGGAATACTCAGGGAAAAAAGAGATTGAGGGAATTACGACTAGCCCCACATGGGGGAATAGTCCCCTCCAGAGTGCGAAAAATCGACAGGATACTACACAGTTTTTGGCAATTGCAAAAGGAAAATGAACCGTAAAGGAGCCTGGCCCGCGATCCTTCGATAAGCGACGGCAGTGGCTGCGTCAACCGGATTTGCTTGAATTTTGTCCTGCAATGTTTAGGTTAGTAGAACACCTGACGTACAATACGAGGAGAGCAGTTATGAAAAGAAATTCAATTGCATTGACAAAAGAACTGGTCATCCTGCCCCTGCTTATCCTGGCGACTTTCGGCCTCATCGGCTGTACCCAGGTGGGGCGGCTCGTGCCGGCAGACGACCGGATTCTCTTTAACGACAGAGAGACTGGCCAGGGCACGTTCAATTCGGATGGTTTGGCAGTGGATTACACCTATAAACTGCAGGGGAGGGACTTGAACCTGGAGGGAAATGCCTGGTATCGGGGCGGCGTCGATTCCCTGAATGTGTATGTCCTGTTCCTCGACCCCGCCGGAACCGTTCTGCAGCAGCGCATAGCCTATTATTCCGGCTATCGGGTCTTCAGGCATTGGACCGACAGCTCGTTTCAGGAATCCCTTGCCGTCCCCCCGGGCGCGGCGGGGTTTACCTTCAGCTATTCGGCGCAGCCGAGCCATAGCAAGAGGTGATTGGCGAGGCGCTGCCTGAGGAGATGGGGCGAACCTTCTGTTCGCCCGTGTTTGCCTCAGCGGTGCTTCAGCAACCCTGCCATTTCGGCAGCCGCTTCTCAAAAAATGCCGCCACCCCTTCCTTGGCATCCCGAGTCGTGCACAACCTGGCAAAGGCATCGTTCATATAGTCGAACTGCTTCAGGTAGTCCATGTCCTCCGAACCGTAGAAGGCTTTTTTGGCGATCTGCACGGCAAGCGGACTTTTTTTCGCAAGAGTCGCGGCCCAAGTCCGGGTTTCCTGTTCCAGTTCTTCTTTGGGCACCACCCGGTTGATCAGGCCCATCGCCATCAACTCGGGCGCCTTGATCAGTTCGCCGAACAGCAGCAATTCCAGGGCCTTTTTTCGCCCGACTATCCTGGCCACCGGAATCACAGGCCCGACACAGTTCAGGCCGACATTGATCGCCGTCAACCCCATTTTGGCGTTGTCGGCGGCAATGACCAGATCCGCCGCCATCGCCAGTCCCATGCCGTTTGCCGCCGCCACCCCCTGAACCTGGGCGATGACCGGTTTTTTCATCTGCGAAACGGCAACCAGCGGCCTCTCCATCCGTTCGATCCAGGCCTTGTATTCAATGGCCGTTTTGTTTTCGAGTTCATGGACGTCGATCCCCGCACAAAACGCCTTGCCGGCACCTTTGAGGAGGATGACCCGGACCCGTTCGTCACCGTCCAACTCGTGGAGAGCGCGATGCAGCTCGGCAGCCATCGGGGAAGTGAAGGTGTTGAGTTGCTCCGGCCGGTTCAGGGTGATGGAACCGATGTAAGGATCGTCTACTTCCACAATGAGATTTTCGTAAGACATACATTCCCTCCTCTGTGTATTAGGTGATGGGAACCGGCTCTTTTATGTTTCCGACCAAGCGCTCGGTCATTTGCAGTGACAGGTTGGCCAATTCCAAACTCTTTGTCAACCTGTTTTCAGTGGGAGCGGTGCAACAGTTGCTGCGACATGCCTTTCGATATCCGGCTACCCACAAGGAAGATTCTTCTAGGAGCCTGTCGGATTATAGCAATTTTTTCTCAGATCGAGGCAAACTCGAAAAAATTACCGGAGGCATATACTTAATATTCCGAGGATAATTTTTTCGAGTTTAACGAAGATATGGGGAAAAAGGGCATAGTCCGACAGGCTCCTAGCCGATGCCTTCAATCGACAATGAACAGTCTCGCCCCCGTTTCTGTAAACGAACGGTGAGGCTCGGCATTGTCGGCAACCTGATAGCTCATGCCGGGTTTCAGGACGAACGTTCGCCCGTCCTCAAGTTCGGTATGCAATTCACCCTCGATACATAACAGGATATGTCCTTTTTTACACCAGTGGTCGGCCAGATATCCCGGCGTATATTCGACCATTCTTACTCTCAGTCGGCCAAAGTTGCGGGTTCGCCACAACGCCTTGCCGCGTATCCCGGCATGTTCTGTTTGTTCGACTGCTGACCAGTCGGTGACACCGAATGGGATATCGTCAATTTGCATGATAGAATTCCTTTCAGAATCGAGGCGGCACGACAAACACCGAATCCCACCGCCCGATCGATACAACCTGCTTCTGTTACTTACCCTGTTTTTCCCGGAGCATGCTGATGGCTTTTCCCAGCGCGGCGTTAAATTCTTCCGGACGATTCATCATCAGGAAATGATCCGCATTCTTCAGGACAATGGCCTCGTAGGAAAGCATATGCCGCCTGTTGCCTTCGTAGTTGATCGGCCACACATCGCCATTGACGGAAATGACGGGTATCCGGATTTCTTCAAAAACTTTCGCCGCCTTGCCGGTGATATACTGGGTCATCATCTCGTTCATTGCACTTAAGGCGACGGTTGGCGGCGCGGCCGAGACATCGGCAAGAATCCATTCGCGCAGCCCCTGATCGGTCTGGGGCGAGATCATCTCTCCGACGAACTGCCGGCTGGCGGTTGGGAAATCTTTCTCCAGGGGAGCGACCATATTTTTGAACTCTTCCTGGGTCAGCGGATATTCGATGTTTTCAAGCGTATCGACGCCAATCAGACCGATGACCCGATCCGGCATGAGTCGAGCGGCTTCCGCAATCACCGAACCGCCCATGGAATGACCGATCAGGATGACCTTTTGCGCCCCTGCCGCTTCGGTCACCGCCCGGACATCCTCGCCGAAAGCAGCCATGCTGTAACGCTCGCGGCCAGTACCCGAGTGGCCATGCCCGGCAAGATCCAGAACGACAACCCGCTGTTTCCCGGAGAAATGCGCAATCTGGGCACGCCAGTAGCGCGCATCGCAGCTCCAGCCATGGACGAACACCAGCGTGGGTTCGCCGGTGCCATGGATCTCATAGGAGATCGGGGTGCCGTCTTTGGAAGGAACTACATGGGGCCATTCAGTTTGTGCCTGGATCGCTTCCGAGGATACGAAGAGGAACATAAGGCAGCCGATCAGGCACACCATATAACTGGTAAATGGCTTGGATATGAACCGGATATCAACTTGAACCATATTTTTTGCAACTCTCATTATTTTACTCCTTAGAGTTTTGCCACTGCACCGACTGTCATTCGTGGAAGAGGTTTTGATAGCTGGATTTGGCAGGAATTTTCGCCCTGATTGTATCAGATCCATTTGCCATTTTAAAGAAGCATTCAGGGCCGTCCCCGGAGGCAGCTTAAACCGTTATTAAGCTTTGAGAAAAAGCGGCAGAAAAAAGAGATGATGCGGAAGAGAATAAGAATGCGTAATTTCTCATAACCGAAAAAACGAATATGTGGGAATGAACCGGAGGGTGAAAAGAGAGGTGGCAACTTGTTCAGCCGTCTGGGGAAAAAGATAGCACAGCTTCGCAATGCCGTAAGCCGGAGCGAATGGGGTGCCCGCCATCTCCGGAAAAAGGCATCATATGAAACGGTGAACCATGATGTTCATGCGCCGGGAGTACTGTTGATTCAGATCGACGGCCTCGGCTACGATCAGCTGCGGCGTGCGTTCGATAACAACAAATTGCCCTTTCTGCAGCGCTTGATCCGGCGCGACCATTTTGTCCTCAGAAGATTCTATTCAGGTCTGCCTTCCACAACGGCTGCCGTCCAGGCGGAGCTTTTCTACGGCGTGAAAGGTGCCGTGCCGGCGGTGAATTATTACGATCGGCTCGATCGCCGGGAAAAGAATATGCTGGACGCACAAGATGTCGATGCCTTCGCCGCAAAACTCGAGAAGAATCACCAGGGGTTGCTTACAGGAGGGAGTTCCTACTCGAATATCTACTCCGGCGGCGCAAGGGAGGCGCTCTTCTGCATCCAGACGATGAACGTGGAATCGATGTTCCAGGACATCCCATGGAGGAAGGTTGCCTGGTTCTGTATTCTCTATTTCGTTAAAATCGTTCGGATCCTTGGCTTATCCCTGATTGAAATAGGTCTTGCCGTCTTCGACATGGTGAAAGGCGTCCTCCGCGGCAGGAACCCGTTCCTGGAACTGAAATTCATTCTTTCCCGGATCGTTGCCTGCATCGTCCTGCGGGAACTGGTGCGGGTCCATGTAAAGATGGATATTGCCGGCGGTGTGCCGATCATTCATGCCAACTTCCTCGGCTACGACGAACACTCCCATCGCCGCGGCCCCTCCTCAGCCTTTGCCCACTGGACCTTGAAAGGCATCGAAGGGACCATCAAGGATA
>MGTI01000082.1 GCA_001799365.1 Desulfobacterales bacterium GWB2_56_26
CCGGTAAAATGCGCCTCGTATTTCTTGATCAGCATCCTCGCTTTGCCCAGCCATTCCTCCTTGGTCGTCATGACAAAGATGAAAAACGGCTGCCCGTCGACGTGCCTGATAATGAAATGGTACTTACGGGTGGTAATCAGGATATCCTCTACCTCCTCGTCGTCGGCCAGGAGATTGATGGCCTTGGCGTTCGATTTGACGATCGAGGCCAGATAGGCTGCGGCGGCCGCGGTTTCGATGTCGTCCCTGCGGCGAACCTCGGCGATGGACATCCCGTCCTCTACGGTCACTACGGCCGCCGCCAGAATCCCCGGCAATTCTCTCGACATCTGATCGATAAGGTTTTGAAGTTGTTTGATCATCGGTCTGCCTGTTAATTATGAAGACATTTAAAAAGAGATGAGAGAAGATACCCCTTTTGGAGTATGAACTCAAGCAACCTGCCGGGACTATTTCCCGGTACTGCCAAACTTTGGATTTTCTGTGGTAAAGGTCAAAATACCATTGAAATGACTATACCATTTGACTACCCTCAGATGAAATGATTTCTCAAAAATACATCAACCAGCAGGCGGCCCCTCCGATCCGCCGCACCAGAGAGACAGCATGCGGGCGGTAGTGCAGCGGGCAAGCCGAGCCTCGATAACAATAGACGGAGTGACCACGGCGGCCATCGGGTCGGGGCTGGTCATCCTCCTTGGCATCAGGGCGAGCGATACGGCGGATGACGCGAAATGGCTGATTGACAAGATCGTCAACCTGCGAATCTTCGAAGACCAGGATGGAAAAATGAATATCTCCCTTGCAGACACCGGCGGCGAGATGCTTATTATCTCTCAATTCACTCTCTACGGCGATTGCCGGAAAGGTAGAAGGCCCGGATTTTCCACTGCCGCACCGCCCGCGATTGCCGAACCGCTCTACAACCGGTTTATCGAACTGGCAGAAGAGAGCGGGATCCGCGTGGCAACCGGCGTTTTCCAGGCCGCCATGCAGGTCGAACTGGTCAACGACGGACCGGTAACGCTGCTGGTGGATTCGGAAAAATGTTTTTAGTACCTTAGAATTTCATTTCTTGTTTTTTAGAAAGAATTTCGTGAAGGTACTTATCCCCCTTGTGGGGGGTTAATGAGTGATCGCCGGTCCCGGCCATTTTGTTAACAATTCACCTGCCTTTTTCACATCCATAAGGATTCAGAATGACATTCACCATAGGTTCCATCTATTCAGGTTTCCGTCTCGTCACCCATTCGTTTATTCAGGAGATCGCCTCCGATGTCTATATTTTCGAGCACGAACTGCTGAAATGCCCGCTGTTGGCGATCAAAAACAGCGATACCAACAAGACCTTCTCAGTCGCCTTCAACACCACGCCCACCGATTCCACCGGCGTAGCCCATATCCTCGAACATTCGGTGCTGATGGGCTCGAAAAAATATCCGGTGAAGGACGTCTTCGGCGAGATCAACAAGGGCGGCCTCACCACCTTTTTAAACGCCATGACCGGGGCGGACGTCACCTACTATCCCTTTGCCACCCGCAACTTGAAGGAATATTTCAACATCATGGATGTCTACTGCGACGTGGTGTTCAATCCGCTTCTCGACCGGTCCACCTTCCTGCAGGAGGGATGGCACTACCACCAGGAAAGCCCGGACAGCCCGCTGCAGTTCCAGGGAGTGGTGTTCAACGAGATGAAGGGGGCCTTTTCCGATCCGATCCGCCATATCTTCCATAACATTTTCGCCGGACTCATGCCCGGCTCGACCTACGCCCACGAATCCGGCGGCGATCCGCGGAATATCCCCGACTTGACCTACGAGCAGTTTTGCGCGTTCCACAAAAAACACTACCACCCGACCAACGGCATCTTCCTCCTCTACGGCGACGCGCCGCTAGCGGACGAACTGGAATTCCTGCAGAGCCGGTTCCTATCGGCCTTTCCCGCGCCCGGTACGAGAGCGACCATCGAGGAGGGGCAGCTGGCCCGGCAGCCGGTGTTCATCACCGACAGCTATGCCGTGGACTCGCCGGACACCAAGGCCAAGACCTTTCTCGCCGTCGGCACCAATGTCGCGACCTTTGCCATGCGCGAGGAGAATACCGCCCTCCAGATCATCGCCAACATTCTCTTTAATTCCGACGGGTCACCGCTCAAAAACGCTATCGTTTCCAGCGGCCTGTGCAAGGATTTCGGCGGCTTTTTCATGACCAACTCGTCCAGCCGGACCATCATGATCACCTATCTGGTCGGCAGCGAAAAGGAGCATCGCGACAAATTTCTCGAACTCTACCGGACTGCACTCGACAAGATGGTGGGTGAAGGCCTCGACCGCGACCTGGTGCTGGCCGAGCTCAACAAGTACGAGTTCGGCATCCGGGAGGATGCCAGCAAGGCCCAGCGGGGTCTCGATCTCCTCGGCAAGGCCATGACCGCCCTCAAGTACGGCATCGATCCCATCGAGGCTTTGCAGAACGACGAGCTGTTCGCAAAGCTCAGGCACAAGGCGCTGGAGGAAAGCTACTTCGAACAGCTGATCCGTCAGTATCTTCTCGACAACCCGTCGACGGTCACCGTGACGCTCGTGCCCGATCCGGACAAGCAGAAGCGGACCCAGGCCGAAGAGCAGGAGCGGCTCGCCGCCTACGAGGCGAAGGCGACGGAAGAAGAACGGGCCGAGCGGATCAGACAGACCCGCGAACTGATGCAGGAACAGCTGCAGCCGAACAGCGTCGAGACCCTGTCGCTCCTGCCGCAGCTGACCTTAGCCGACCTGTCGACCAAGGACGATTTCCATATCGCCACCCCAACCGAGATGTTCGGCCAACAGGTGCTGGTGAGCGAGCTGCCCACCAACCATATCTCCTATCTCGATGTCGGCTTCGATTATTCCTGTCTGCCGCCGGAACTCCTGCCGCTGCTCGACCTGTTCGGCACCATCGTCACCGAAATCGGCACGAAGAGACTCAGCTATCAACAGTTCGCGAAAGAAATAGCCACCTGCACCGGAGCCTTTTCCCATACCCTTGCCACCTACACCAAACGTGACGTACCGGATTTCACCCGCCCGGTCTTCTGGCTCCATCTGAAATGTCTGCCGGCCTATCTCGATCCGGCCCTGCAGCTCGTGGCCGAAATCCTCACCTCCGTTTCGTTTGCCGACCGGGTGCGGATCCGCGAGATTGTCGGCCGGGAATTCGCCTGGGCCGAGCATTCCGCCCATAGCGAAGGCTACCATCTGGCCTCGAACCGGGTTTTCGCTCACTTAAGCCTGGCCGGCCGCTACAACGAGGCGGTCAACGGCGTCACAGCCTATCTGGCCATCAAGGACCTGGCGCAGAATTATGACGCGCAGGAGGAGAAGTTTCTCGCCGCTCTGGGAAAAACAGCAAACCTCCTGTTCAACCGGAACAACCTGATCCTGGCCATCACCGCCGACGGCCAGGAACTCGGCCATTTCACCCGGGCCGGCGACTGCATCCCTGATGCGCTTGCGTCCCAGCCGGTAACACGATACGAACTGCCCGAGCTGGGCTCGACCGGCATGGCCGACCACGAGGCCTTCATCACCTCGGCGGAGGTGGTCTTTGCCATCCAGGGCGGCAACCTGTTGAAGGACGCCGTCGGCTACAACGGCCATTTCGAGGTATTGAAGACCTACCTGTCCCGCGATTACCTGTGGAATACCGTGCGCCAGATGGGCGGGGCCTATGGCTGTTTCATCCAGTTCGGCCAGCTGAGCGGTAATCTGGCCTTTGTCAGCTACCGCGATCCCCAGGTGAAAAAGACCTATGATGCCTACCAAGGCGTGCCTTCGGTCGTGGCCGGCCTTGATCTGCCGGAAAAGGTGCTGGAACAGCTGATCATAGGCACCTACGGCAACTTCGATCCGCTGCAGAGTGCGGCCGCCAAGGGCGCCACCGCCAGAAACGATTTCCTGAACGGCATCGACGTCGCCTACAAGGAGCAGCGACTGGCGGAGATAGTCCATTCCACCGTGGCCGATCTAAAGAGCTTTGCCGCCGCCTTTGCCGAGATGATGCCGAAAAGTTACCGGGTGATCATCGGCAACCGCGCCAAGATCGAGGCCGACCGGTCGCTCTTCGACGTCCTGATCGATCTGTAAAAAAGAACGGATTGAGGGTAGGGGCGAAAAATCTTTCGCCCCACTCAGAAGTCTACAGTCCATCGCTCGCCTGCCTTACTCCTTGAACTTTCTCGTCATCTTACTATAATAGCCGACGCCGGGAGATGAGATCTCTCGACGATTATTACTTCAATTTTACGCGACACAACTACTTTCCAAGGAGAAAAGCATGCTCTACTCTGCTGAAGTCGTGGAAATGTGCCGGGTGGCTCAGGGGACCAATCACGGTCCGGCCCCGATCCCCCAGGAAGGCGCATGGACAAAGGCCAAAGAGGTGCGGGATATTTGCGGCCTCACCCATGGCGTAGGCTGGTGTGCGCCGCAACAGGGCGCCTGCAAACTCACCCTCAACGTGAAAAACGGCATCATCGAGGAGGCCCTGGTCGAGACCATCGGCTGCACCGGCATGACCCATTCGGCGGCCATGGCCTCGGAAATCCTGCCCGGCAAGACCATCCTCGAAGCCTTGAATACCGATCTCGTCTGCGACGCCATCAATGTGGCCATGCGCGAGCTGTTTCTCCAGATCGTCTACGGCCGCAGCCAGTCGGCCTTCTCGGAAGGGGGCCTGCCCGTCGGCGCGGGGCTTGAAGATCTCGGCAAGGGTCTCAGATCGGTGATCGGCACCATGTACGGCACAAACGCCAAGGGGCCCCGTTACCTGGAGATGGCCGAAGGCTATGTCACAGAAATCGCACTCGACAAGAACGACGAGATTATCGGCTATAAATTTGTCAATCTCGGCAAGATGATGGCCTCGATCACGAAAGGAGTCGATGCCAATCAGGCCCTGCAGGATGCCTCCGGCACCTACGGCCGGTTCGCCGAAGCCGTCAAAACCATAGATCCACGACACGAATAGGGAGGAACACCATGGCACTGTTTGAAAGTTACGACAGGCGGATCGACCAGATCCTCCCGGTTTTGGCAAAGTACGGCATGAAGTCCCTCGAAGAGGCTAAGGAGATCTGCCTGCAGTACGGGGTCGATGTGGCGACGATCGTCCGCGGCATTCAGCCGATCTGCTTCGAGAATGCCGTCTGGGCCTATACTCTGGGTGCGGCTATCGCCATCAGGAAGGGTCAGAAAAAGGCGGCGGAGATTGCCGCCACCTTGGGCGAAGGACTGCAGGCCTTCTGCATCCCCGGTTCGGTCGCCGATGACCGGAAAGTCGGCATCGGCCACGGCAACCTGGCCGCCATGTTGCTGTCCGAGGAAACCTCGTGCTTTGCCTTCCTCGCCGGGCACGAATCCTTTGCCGCGGCCGAAGGCGCCATCGGCATCGCCCGCTCGGCCAACCGGGTGCGGACCAAGCCGCTCCGGGTCATATTGAACGGCCTTGGCAAGGATGCGGCGAAAGTCATCTCCAGGATCAACGGCTTCACCTATGTGCAGACCCAGTTCGATTATGCCAGCGGCAAGCTGAATATCGTCAGTGAAACCAGATACTCGGAAGGTGAGCGGGGCAAGGTGCACTGCTACGGCGCCGATGATGTTAGGGAAGGCGTGGCCATCAACCATCTGGAAGGTGTGGATGTGTCGATCACCGGCAACTCGACCAATCCCACCCGCTTTCAGCATCCGGTGGCGGGCACCTACAAAAAGGAGTGCATCCAGGAAGGCAAGAAGTACTTCTCGGTGGCTTCCGGCGGCGGTACCGGCCGGACCCTGCATCCCGATAACATGGGCGCCGGCCCCGCCTCCTACGGCATGACCGATACCATGGGCAGGATGCATTCCGACGCCCAGTTCGCCGGCTCGTCTTCAGTGCCGGCCCACGTGGAGATGATGGGGCTCATCGGTATGGGCAACAACCCGATGGTCGGCGCCTCCGTCTCCGTGGCTGTGGCTTTGGCCCAGGCGGCGATGGCACGGTAAAGAGGGGTTCGGGACAAAGGGAGGCGGATTTCTTTTTTAGATAGCCCGCCTCTCGGCTGCACCGGGTTGGCTATTCCCCGGAATGGCAGGTGCTGGCGCTTTTGGTTCTTCTGCCTTGGGCTCCGGACTATTGACTTCCGGTTCCCGGGTCGCCGGTTCTTCTCTCGCCGCCCCCGGGTCTTTGGGCGCAGGTTCGGGTGCCGGCCCGGGTTCCTCCGGTGAAGCCCCAGGTTCGGGCTCCTGCGGCGAGGTCTTCGGCTCTGTCGCCTCGTGAATTTTCTTCTTGGTCTTTCTTACCGCTTCCGCCGATTGTTCTTTGGTTTCCCGCCAGGCTTCCGCCCCTTTCTCCTTGGTGAGCTGCCAGGTTTCCTTCGAGGCTTCGCCGACAGCCTTCGCCGCCTCTTTTATTTCCCTGCCGGCTTCCCGCCAATTCGGCGATGCGTCGCCTTCTCCCCCAAAAGCCGGGAACGCCGCAAACAACACCCATATCAAGGCGACAAGAAATCCTGACTGGACGATTTTACGTATTTTTCCCATTCCACTCCTCCTTATCTTCAACGAAACGGGGGAGCATACTGAAGCCCGCCCTTGCTCCAGAGGTTGTTCAGCCCCCTGTCGACCTTCACGGCCGAGTTCGGGCCGAAATTACGGTCGAAGACCTCGCCGTAATTGCCGACCTGACGAATAACCTGCCAGGCCCAGTCGTCTTTCAGGCCGAGTCCTTTACCGCCGGGGCCTTCCAGGCCGCAGAGCCTGCGTACGTCCAGCCGGCTGCTGCTCTTCGCCTTGTCGACCTGCTGCGAACTCAGGCCGATCTCTTCGCCGTTGATCATCACATAGAGGCTCCATTTGACGATATTCAGCCAGGCATCGTCCCCCTGCCGCACCACCGGCCCGAGCGGCTCCTTGGAGATGAGATCGGGAAGGATCGACGCCCGTTCCGGATTGGCAAGGCCCAATCTGAGCCCAAAGAGCTGGGACTGCTGCATCGACAGCACTTCGCAGCCATCGCCTTCAAAACCCTTGACCGCCAGGTCCAGGGTGTCGTAGGGGACAAGCTGATATTCAATCTGGTTGCTTGCCAGATAATCGATGAGATTCTGCTCGGAGGCAGCCCCCACCGGACTGCAGATCCGGACCTTTTTCAGATCGAGCGCACGCCTCGCCGCAAGTTTCGAGGCTACCAGGAAACCCTGGCCGTCATAGTAGCTTATCCCGGCAAAGTGGACAGCAAGGCCGGAATCGCGGGCAAAGGTCCAGGTCGAATGGCGGGAAAGAAGATCCACCTCTTCCGACAGCAGCGCGGTGAAGGCCTCATTTTCGGCAAGCGGCAGATACTCCACCTTATTGGCATCGCCCAGCACTGCCGCGGCCACGGCCCGGCAGATGTCCACGTCTAGCCCGGTCCACCTGCCATCGGCATCGAGGCTTGAAAAACCGGGGGTGAGGGGCGAGACGCCGCAGCGCAGATGGCCTCGTTTCTCGACCTCTTCTTTGGTATAGGCGGAGGCCGAGCCGGCAAAGATAAGCCCGGCCAGCAGCCAGATGAGCCATGTCACTTTTTTCATATATTCGAGAGTGGTAAGCTGAACAAGTTTCCGAAAACACGTTGCCGGGCTGAAAACCGAGCGGCGGTTTTTCATTTGCCTTCGGGATAATAGCTGCTACATTGCTCACCGGTCAATGTAGAATAACACTCGGCACTAAACTAATTCCGGATCACCCGCTTTGCAAAGAAAACAATCCAGAACAGCTCGATTTGTCGCGGTCGAGACTCTCTGCCGTCTTTACCGCCAGCGCATGCCGGTGAAAGCTCTCCTCGGCCGGGCGGTCGAGGACTTCGGCCTGCCCGGCAACGAGCGAAACTTAGCAATGCAGCTGGTATACGGGGTCCTGCGTAACCGGCAGTACCTGGACCGCATTCTCCAGCTGCTCTCCAGAACTCCGCTCAAAAAGTTCGATCCCATCGTCCACCAGGCGCTCGCGGTCGGCCTGTATCAGCTGTTTTTTCTCGAACGGATCCCGGCTTCGGCCGCCGTCAACGAAATGGTCGAATGCTGCAAGACCGCCGGCATCCCCCAGCGGCTGGCCGGTTTCGTCAACGGCATCCTGCGCCAGGCTATCCGGCAAAAGGACCATCTTGCCGAACAGGCAGGGCAGGACGAAACAGGCGCGACAATCGTCAACCATCCGGACTGGCTGGTCGCCAGATGGCGAAAAAACTTCGGCGAGGAAGAGGCCCTGCGGATCTGCCGGGTGAACAACCAGGAGCCCCTGCTGGTGCTGCGGACCAATACCGTCAAAATCTCGGTCGAAAACTTCCGGCAACTCCTCCTGGCGAGCGGTATCGTCGCTCAGCCGGGAAGCTACGCCGAGGATGCGGTGGTGCTCCCAGAATTCCAGGGGTCGATAACCGGCCTGCCCGGCTATGAGGAAGGATACTTTCAGGTCCAGGACGAAGCGGCCCAGCTTGCCACCTGCCTGCTCGGACCCTTTCTCCGGGGAGCTGCGTATCTCGACGGCTGCGCCGGACTCGGCGGCAAGACCTCCCACCTGCTCCAGCTGGCGGCGCAGCACGAGCTCAGGATTCATGCGGTCGAGCCGGATCCGCACCGGTTGAAAAAACTGCGGGAAAACGTCGCCCGCCTCTTCCCGGAGAAGCTCCCGGTCATCCATGAAATGGTCCTGCAGCAGCTTGTCGGGGCCAACCTCCCGCGCTTTGATGGCATCCTTATCGACGCTCCCTGCTCCGGTACCGGGGTGACCGGCCGCCATCCAGATATCCGCTGGAACCGTCGTTCGGAAGATCTGGCTCATTACCGTCAGGAACAATCGGGTCTGTTGGAACACGCCGCGGGGCTCCTCGCTCCGGGCGGCATTTTGGTCTATGCCACCTGTTCGCTCGAGCCGGAAGAAAATGTGGGTGTGATCCGGGAATTTCTGCACAGCCACCAGGACTTCTCCCTCACCGACAGTGCACCGTACCTGCCGCAACCGGCCCGTCGCTTTATCGCTGAGGGCTGTTTCGCCCCCCGTCCCGAAGCGGGCATCGATGGCTTTTTTGCCGCAAGGATGCAGCGCCGTTAGATTTTCGCCTCCTTCGCCACCTGGAGTTTTTCCAGGTTTTTCTTTGCCATCGCCCATGGTCTGTTGTACATTCTCCTCATTCTCGTGGCAGAACCTTAATCCGCCCTGAATCAAAGGGTTTTTTGCCCACCTATGGGGCAGGTCCATTCATCAAGGATAAGAGACAATGGCAGAAATAAAAAGCACCATGGACATGGTACTGGAACGCGCCGCCAGGATGG
The DNA here is from genome assembly GCA_001799365.1 of Desulfobacterales bacterium GWB2_56_26. Lineage (GTDB taxonomy): Bacteria > Desulfobacterota > Desulfobulbia > Desulfobulbales > Desulfocapsaceae > Desulforhopalus_A. The sequence goes on from MGTI01000082.1 coordinate 9,335, forward strand.
CCGCAACGGCTCCCGCCGAGACCGACAGCGAAGACCTGATCAAGAAGGGCATGCGCCTGGCTGCCGACTATATGAACCGCAAGGACATCGATCTCGCCAAGGAACTCGCCGGACAGCCGGTGGGGGAACAGGCGGAGGTGAAGAAGGGCATGGCCCAGACCCTGCTCCGCAATGTCGTCCTGCCACGCAGCGAGGAACTGCAGGTCGCCGGCGAACTGGCAGTGCAGGGCATTATCGGCCTGGCCGGCAAAAACCGCGATATCGCCACGATCTGCCGAGAACTGGAACAGATCCTCAAGCAATACGGCCAGCACAAGGAACAGATGACCCAGCAGCTGGACGATGCGATCAGAGCCCAGCTCGAACAACAGAGCGCCGGCCGGGGCCAGGCCGGCAAGATGGGCAAAATCAATCCTGCCATGCACCCGCAGTATCGGGAGGAACTGGGCCGCATGATGACCGGACTGAACAATCAGTACAATGACGCCCTGGACCAGCGCAAGGATATGATTCTCCAGCACCTTTCGACAGCCCGCTGAGTAGTAGATCCGACCACGAATGGATTACCCTAAGCGGATCGCCCGTCTCCAGGCCCAACTGCGCAGAAAAAAGATAGATGCCTTCCTGGTCGGCCAGCCGGAAAATCGCCGCTACCTGAGCGGTTTCGCCAGCTCCGACCACTCCATTGCCGAGTCTTCGGGAGTCTTGCTGATCCCCGCCCGGGGCAGGGTCCGTCTGCTCACCGATTTCCGCTACAAACTCCAGGCTGAACGCGAAGTGCCGTGGGCGGAAGTGATCCTCTACCCGAGAGGGCTCCTCGCTCTGCTCGGCGAACTGCTGCCCGATCTCGGTCTCGCCAAACTCGCCTTTGAAAGCCACTATACCCTTCATTCAGTTGCTGGAAAGATGCAGGGAAAACTTGGCGAGAAGGGTATCGCCCTACTGCCCGTCGAGGATCTGGTGGAGACGATGCGCCAGGTGAAGGACGAAGAAGAAATCGAACTTATCCGCCGCTCCGTGCGGTTGAATGAAGAGGTTTTTGCCGAGATCTACGGTTCTTTTACCGGCCTTGACACGGAAATCGATATCGCGCTTGCCATCGAGTCGGCCATGCGCCGGCGCGGCGCCGAAGGTCCCAGTTTTTCGACTATTGTCGCCAGCGGCGAAAACGGCGCCCTGCCCCATGCCGTCCCCGGCCGGGCGGCGATCAAGAATGACGCTTCTCTCACCATCGACATGGGCCTGATCCTTGACGGCTACTGTTCGGATATGACCAGAACCTTCGTGCCGGGCCAGGCGACCGCCCGCTATCTCGAACTGCACCGGCTGGTCCGCAAGGCGCAATTGGCCGGAATGGCCGCCATCCGTGCGGGCGTGAGAGCTTCCGATGTCGACCGGGCGGCTCGCAAAATCATCGCCGACGGTGGCTACGGCGACTGTTTCGGTCACTCCCTCGGCCACGGGGTGGGACTTGCCGTCCACGAAGACCCCCGGGTTTCGTCCCGCAACAAGAAGCAGCTGCGGGCCGGCATGGTGGTCACCGTCGAACCGGGCATCTATATCCCGGGCTGGGGCGGCATCCGGCTCGAAAATATGGTGGTCGTCCGCGAGGACGGCTGCGAAAACCTCAACAGCGACACAACCTGGCTCGATATATGAAAGGTCCGAAACATTTTGTCCTCGATACCAACGTCCTCCTCCACAATCCGGAGTCGATCAACTCGTTTGGCGATAATTACGTAGTGTTGCCGATGACGGTAATCGAGGAACTCGACAATTTCAAACGCACCAATGACGAACTGGGCCGCAGTGCCCGGCAGGTCATCCGTCAGCTCGATCACCTCCGGTCCGTGGGAACCTTGAAGAACGGGGTGAAACTGCCGAACGGCGGCGTTTTGAAAATTTCTCTCGAAGAAAAAAGCATCAAAGGCGCCTTTCTGGATATGTCGATCCCCGACAACCGGATTCTTGCCGTAGCCACCAACCTGGCCGCCCAGAAGGAAAAGGTCATCTTCGTCTCCAAGGATATCAGCGCCCGGTTGAAGGCCGATGCGCTCGGCATCGAAGTGATGGACTTCGAACAGCAGAAATGCGATTTCGACAGCCTTTACAGCGGCTGGCGGGAGGTAGCGGTGGCCGGCCAGATTATCGATGCCTTCTATAAAGAAAAGATCCTCATCATGCCGGGCAAGGATTTCATCGCCAACGAATTCATAATCTTAAGAGATCAGGAAAATCCCAAGCACACCGGCTTTGCCAGAGCCCTCGGCCGCGACAGCGTCACCCATCTCGACCCCGCTTTCGAGAGCGCCTGGGAACTCCGTGCCCGCTCCAAGGAGCAGCGGATGGCGCTCGAGCTGCTGCTCGACCCAAAGATCAATCTCATCACCCTGATCGGCCGGGCCGGCACCGGCAAGACGCTGCTCGCGCTTGCCGCAGGCCTCCACTGCGTGCTGCGCCTGGAGACCTACGACAAGCTGCTGGTCTCGCGACCGATCATCCCCATGGGCCGGGATATCGGCTATCTACCGGGAACCAAAGACGATAAACTGAGTTTGTGGATGCAGCCGATCTTCGACAATCTCGCCTACCTCATGCGCCTCGGCCACAAGTTCGAGGATGGTACAGTCCAGAATAAGATCGATCAGTTGATCAAAAACCAGCAGATCGAGCTGGAAGCGCTGACCTATATCCGCGGCCGGTCGATTCCCGATCAGTTCGTCATCGTCGACGAGGCCCAGAACCTCACGCCCCACGAGGTAAAGACCATCGTCTCCCGGGCCGGCGAGAATACCAAGATGGTCATCACCGGCGACCCCAACCAGATCGACAACCCCTACCTCGACGCTTCGTCCAACGGTCTGGCCTATGCCGTGGAAAAACTGAAAGGTCAGCCGCTCTACGGCCACGTCACCCTCAGCAAGAGCGAAAGAAGCCCCCTGTCGGCCGTTGCCGCCGATTTCCTCTAATAAGAGAGCAAACAATCATGCGACAGTTTGTAATCGACGAACTCTCCCCCATGGAGCTGGATAACATCGACTCCTACCTGAAAAGAACCATCAAGCAGGGCCCGATGATCGGCCTCTATTGGATTGAGCTGCCGCCCGATCTGCTGGCCGAGGCCCAGCAGGGCCACGAGGCGCACGGCCCCTTTTACCTGGCGGTGGAATTGACCCGCAGTGCGGCGAAGTTCGAGCTGCTGGTGCGCAGCCAATCGAACCTCCACTGCACCTGCATCGCCCATGCCACTGCTATCCAGCGCCAGTTCGTGCTCGATTTTATCGACAGGATGGTGGCCGAGGAGTTGATCAGGGCGTAACACGGGTCTTGCAAAAACTTGACAAGCTGGAGCATATCGGATGAAGCGCTTATTCCTCTATGTCTACGTGTACATGCTGATAATGTTTCTGGCAGTCAACTTCGGCGTCGTCCCGTTTTTTTATAAAGCGGTCCAAGATCACTTCCAACAGCCGGTGGCTCTTTATTGGAGCGGGATAGTCGGCGGATACCACCACCTCATCGAAGACAAACTGAATAGCCTGCCGGTCGACCAGTGGCGCGGAGCCGTCGAGGACCTGCAACGCTACTTTGCCTTTCCCATCGCCATAATGCCTATGGAGGCCGGACCGTGGACCGAAGCGGAAGCAATAGCGATAAAGAGCGGTGAGATGGTGGTACATGGCATCGGTGAGAGTTTTACACACCAGATCGGTGAAAGCGGCATGGTGCTTTCCCTGGGCCCCATACCTCGAAACATACCGGAGATACAAAGTAAAGAATTCTATATTCAGCTGCTGCTTTTTGTGGTGGTCGGCGCATTGTTCTTTATTTTCGCCACTATCTTTGCGTTACCTCTGGCAAAAAACCTCAAACGGATCAGTTCTGCCGCCGCAGCCTTTGGCCAAGGTGCGCTCGATGCGCGGGCCAAGGTGGCCAAACGTTCAACGCTTGCACCCCTGGCCGAGGCCTTTAATCATATGGCCCAGCGGATTCAGGAACTGATTGTCTCGCATAAGGAATTGACCCACACGGTCTCCCATGAACTGCGTACCCCTCTGGCGCGCATTCTTTTCAATATGGAGATGATGGGACCCGCGCCGAAGAACACTGAAGGAGAGCACCACCAACAGGAGATCCGCCGCAATGTGGAGGAACTGACGATCTTGGTTTCCGAACTGCTCACCTATGCCCGTTTCGATCGGGAAAACTACAACCCCCCGAAAGAAATGCTACATCTGGCGACATGGCTCGATGAGCTGACAGCTGCATGGAAGAACGATAAAGAGCATATCCAGATCGATTGCCGGAACAACAGCTCCGACGACAAGGTGCCTGCCCTGGTAAACCCGCGATTTATGGAGCGCGCCATCGTCAATCTGCTGCAGAATGCCGCACGCTACGCCGGGCAGCACATCCATGTGACCCTGGAAACTGCAGAACATCATTGCACTATTCATGTGGATGACGACGGACCCGGCATTGCCACGGCGGATCGCGACAGAATCTTCGAACCCTTCATCCGTCTGGACGAGAACAGGGAGCGAGAAACGGAAGGCTACGGGCTGGGGCTGGCTATCGTCAGGCGCGTGGCCCAGTGGCATGGCGGCCGGGTAACAGTCGATGACTCGCCCATCGGCGGCGCCCGATTCAGTTTGCAATGGCCGCAGATCGGGCAACTCCAATCCGACAACCGCACTGAGGCGGCGGAGCCTCTCCTCTGACTCTCTTTCCTCTGCATATTACTTCTGCTTTTCACAGATGCCGCCTTCACCACCGACCGCTGGGACCTCAACTCTTCTTGCCGGAGGCAAGAAAAATAGAGATCCTGGCTTTATCACCGCAACTGCAGCTTGAAGCGCAACAGTTCTCGTCAATCGACTGCACCGTGACACCCTGCAGCCCAGCCGCTTCATACCACACCGCCACTTGCGGCCGGGCAAAGCCGAGCCAGCGGTCGTGCTGTTCGCGGCGCAGGAAGTCGAAGTCGTGCTCGTTGAGATCGGTGATCACCAGCGTGCCGCCCGGCCGCAGGACCCGGACCATCTCGCCGATGGCGACGGCCGGATCGGGAACATGGTGCAGGTACATATTGGCAAAGACGAAGTCGACCGACCCGTCTGCCACCGGCAGCAGTTCCGCCTCGCCGACCCGGCAGTCCACCCCAGGCAGCTCTTTCGCCAGCTCGGCCAGCATCTGTGCCGACTGGTCCACAGCAATCACCTTCAGGCCGCGGGCTACCAAACCCTTGCTGATAAAGCCCGAACCGGCCCCGACGTCGATGGCCGTCATCCCCCTCCCAACGCCAGCGCTGGCGAGCGCCCGGTCACGGACAGCGGTGGAGAAAAACTCCTGCCGCATGACATCCCACTCCGGGGCAATAGTCTCGAAATAATTTTTACAATCGCATTCACATTCCATCTTCTTGTTCCTCCCGACATGAAGTTGACAAACAGATACCGCTCGCTTCCCGTGCCCGGCTCATGGCCCGGACTAATTCGGCGAATACCGCGACGACCTGCTCAGGGGAGCTGCTCATTTCTTCCAGCACCCGGCCGTACAGTGCATCATTGGCCTCGTTGATGGTGGTACAGGTACTCCTGCCCTGTGGGGTAAGCACGAGACGGATGATCCGGCGGTCGCTCTCGTCGGCCTGCCGCTCCAGCTGGCCGATTTTGACCAGTCCTTCCACCGTTCGGCTGAGGGTGCTTTTCTCCAGACCAAGATGTTCGGCCAGTTCATTCTGAGACGGCCGGCCGAGCAGTTCCACCGCCAAAAGGCAGTGACACTGGGCTACGGAGACCCCGTTGCAGCAGGTATCCTCTTTTAACTGGCCGACGATCAGCCGTTCGAGCTGTCGCAGGTTTTTTCTGAATTCCCGCAATGTTTGTGTGTCCATTCCACCCCCTATTGTGTTGCTTATTACAACTGTTGTATAACACAACTAAAAGCAAACAACAAGTTATTCCTCGTGCGGGCATGAAGTCAGTCGCAGAAAAAACTTAACTTTTGGGCGAATCAGAATCGAGAGCCGCCTGCAATTCCCGGATCCGTTTGGGAATATCGGGTGCACCGACGATTTCCGTAACGAGACAGATGGTCTTTGCGCCGCGCCGGACGATCTCATCGATATTGTGCAGCTTGATGCCGCCGATGGCGACCCAGGGCAGGGAGATGTTGTCGCGGACCCATTCCAGGTAGGAAAAGCCCACCGCATCGCAGACATCGTCCTTGGTCTTCGTGGCAAAGATTGGGCCCACGCCGATATAGTCGGCGCCACACTTTACCGCCTCCGTTGCCTGCTCGGGCGAGTGAGTGGAAAGGCCGATAATCTTGCCCGGACCCAGCAACTTCCTCACATCGGCAACCGGCAGGTCGTCCTGGCCCACATGGACCCCGTCGGCACCGACCAGCATGGCCACATCCACATGGTCGTTGACGATGAAGGTGACCCCGGCGGCCCTGGTCATCTCTCTGATCTTCAGGCATTCCGCGAATATCTCCGACGAGCTTTTGGCCGCCTTTTTTTCGCGGTACTGAATGATCCCGATGCCGCCTGCGATCATCTGCCGGACCACCTCGATATTGTCGCGGCCTGCTGAATATTTTTCAGCGGTGATGCCGTAGAGACCGGCAGGGAGAATGCTCGTTTTCTGACGTTCACTCATGAAACACCTCGCGGAGAACGATATCCGCCATCATGGCGGCAATGATTGCAATCTTCGGGGAGTAGAGAAGGTTCTCTCTGAAATCGTTGACAAAGTCGCCGACAATCGTGCAATTGCCGAGGCGATGCACCCGGATGGCGGCAAGTTCCCGACCGGCAATGCCCGAGGCGGAAACGATGGGCAGCTCGCGGCCGGCGAAAGCCTCGATCAGCTGCTTTTTGGAGGCCTCTTCGTCGAAACCCTCGACCAGGACATCGCAACCGACAAAGGTCTCGGCCATATTGGCGGGGGTGAGGCGCAGCTGCCGTATGTCGATTTCGGCCTCAGGGGCAATGCGCAGGAGATTGTCCCGCAGCATCTCGACCTTGGGACGGCCGAGCTGATCGGCGAAATAGAACTGCCGGTTGAGGTTGGACATTTCCACTTGGTCGAAATCTACCAGCAAAAGCGAAGTGACTCCGGCGCGGACCAGGTTGACCGCCACATTGGAACCGATCCCGCCAACCCCGGCAATGCCCACCTTCATCAGATCATGTCCCAATCTTTGTAAACCGGCTGATAGCCTGCCGCCCGGATCGCCTCCACCACCTCGGCCACGCTTCGCTCATCGGTTATTTCAAACTGGGGCGAGCCGGCGTCGGCCTTCTCTTCGCCGTAACCGCCCACCCCTGTGCAGGACCCGGCGGAGAAGCGGGTGGCGCCGAGGCGGATGAGATTATCGCGGAAGACTGCCCGCTCCCTGGTCGAGATATTGAGCCCGGCCCGGGGCAGAAAGCAGCGCAAGGCCGTCAGGAATTGGACGAAGGTCCGGTCATCGGCGAAGAAATCCGGTTGGTAGTCGCCCTCCGCCGGATTCATCCGCGGCAGCGACAGGCTGATCTCGGTCTGCAGGAAGGTGTCTTCCAGGTATCTGGCATGCAAACCGCTGAGGAAGACCTCGCTGCGCACCTCGCCGAGGCCCAACAAAGGCCCGATATTGATCACGCGAAAACCCGCCCGGGCGCCTCGCTCCGGCGCATCCAATCGCCAGCGGTGATCGGCTTTCGGCCCCGCCTTATGGACCAGGGCATAGCGGCTTTCGTCGTAGGCCTCCTGGTAGAGAGTCAGGCCGTCGACTCCGGCCTCCTTCAGGCGGCGATAGTCCTGTTCGGCCATGGGAAAAATCTCGATGGACACCGAGGCAAAATAGGTTTTCAACAACCGTACCGCCTCTTCCAGGTAGTCGATGGGCGTGACTGCCGGGGCCTCCCCGGTAAGCAGCAGGAGGTGGCGCATGCCGGTCGCGGCAATGGTCTTCGCTTCGGCCTCGATCTCGGCCATACTGAGTTTCTTGCGCCGGATGGTATTGCCCCGGTGAAAGCCGCAGTAAACGCATTCGTTGGCGCAGAAATTGGAGATGTAGAGCGGGATGTAGAGCTGGATGGTCCGGCCGAAATATTGAACCGTCAGTTCATGGGCCTTCTGCGCCATACGCTCAAGACTTGCCGCGGCGAGAGGACTGAGCAACACCAGGAAGTCGTCTGGCGAGAGTATTTCCGCGGAGAGCGCCCGGTCCACCCGCTCCTCTGTGACCCTGGCAAAAAAGTCTTGGAAATCAAAGTCCCTGTAGCGGACAAGCGTGGAATAGAACGACAAGGCAACCCCTCCTCTATTCGAGAAAACCGGTGAGCGGCGACGAGGCCCGGGCCGTGACGCTCTGCCCGGCCAGTTTAGCGAGATAGCCCAGCCGCCCGGCCGCAACCGCCAAAGCAAAGGCCCGGCCCATCAAGGCCGGATCCTCGGCGGTGGCGATGGCGGTATTGACCAGCACCGCGTCTGCACCCATCTCCATCGCCTCGGCGGCCTGGGACGGCCGGCCGATCCCGGCATCGACCACCACCGGCACCCGGCAGTTCTCGATGAGGAGCGCAATAAGCGGCTTCGTTTCCAGCCCGCGGTTGCTGCCGATCGGGGCGCCAAGCGGCATGACCGCGGCGGCCCCGGCGTCTTCGAGCTTTTTGGCGAGCGGCAGATCGGGCAGCACATAGGGCAGCACGATGAAGTCTTCCTTGGCGAGGATTTCTGTCGCCTTCAAGGTCTCGGCGTTGTCCGGCATGAGGTATTTCATGTCGGTGATCACCTCGATCTTGATGAACCTGCCGCAGCCGGCGGCTTTCGCAATCCTGGCGATGCGCACCGCCTCCTCGGCGGTCCGGGCCCCCGAGGTATTGGGCAAGAGCACCACGTCCTTCGGTATGAATTCAAGAATATTCTCGGGCGTTCCGGCCTGATCGATACGCCGCAGCGCCACGGTGATCATCTCCGAGCCGCTCGCAGCAAGCATTTTCGGGATCCAGTTCCGCGCGGCAAACTTGCCGGTTCCGGTGAAAAGACGGCTGGTAAAAGCATGGCCGCCGATAATCAGTTTGTCATCCATGATGGGTTCAACCTCCCCCGACAAAGTTCAACATCTCCAGCACATCGCCCTGGCCGAGCATCACCTCTCCCCAGTCGTCCTGCTTAATGATCCGGCCGTTATGCTCAACGATTAAAGAACCCGCCGTGAGGCCCCTGCCGGCCACCAATTCGGCGATCGAACAAGCCTTACGCCGTTCCTCCCGGCCGTTGATACGGATCTCGATTTCCATGCTTTTTTCCATCACACCACAAGAGCTACCACAAAAAAAGCCGCTTTCCCTTATTCGGAAAAGCGGCTTTGACCATTCGTCGCACCCGGAAACAAATCCGGGCAGGCCGCTTCCCTCCGCCGGCATTACCCGGAGCAGGTTCATAGGGTTGGATGTCCTCCTCTCAGCGCTTACTGCACCCCTAGCGATTTATGTTGTCTTAATTGACTCCGGTTTTTTTGTCAACGCATGTTCTGCAAAAACGGTGGAACCAGCACGTCCCGTCACTTCAAAATATCCACAGCGACCTCCTCCATGTTTCGACCGCGGTCGATGATCTCTGCCATCTTTGCCACGCCTTCTTCGCCTAATCTTACCATCCTGGCCATCATCTCAAGGATCTGGTCGTCTTTTCCCAAAGAGTTTTCCGTCTTGGCGAGCAGGTTTTGCCCGTACCGCAGATAAGTCACCATATCTGCGTAGATCTCCTGCCGCTTGCGCTGTTTTTCCCGCTCGGCGCGTATGATCGGCATGAGTTGCTGAATAACTGCCGCGACCAGCGCATCACGGGGAATCCGCCGCTCCCGCGACACTTTTTCCAAAATATACAGCGACCTTTTGCTGAGCACGAAGGTCTTTGGCCGGACGGGCTGTTTCTCCTGGAGGTCCTTCCCGCCCTCATCATCCGGGAGCTGCATGAACTCCGCATTGTCGATCAGTTGGTCAAGCAGGGCCTTCTGCTGCAGGCCGAATTGACCTGCTGCCATTCCCAGCAACACAATGACACCCTCAGGCAACCGAAAGGTGGTTCGGACCGACTGCCGGCCCCGCAACCGTTCAAGCGAAACCTCAATGCCTGCCTGCTCTGGCGGTCGAATCTGTTTATTCTTGAAATTCATACCCGTCCTCCTGCCTCATAGTTCTCGATCTTTGCAGTTCCATCATTCGGGCAACTTTCAACTCTTACTGTAAATACCATATATTACTTGGTCAATAATGTCATGTATAGTAATTTAATCTTTATTGTTCGTTTAGTAATTTTTTATTATTGACACAACCGTCCCAGTAATTATTTTATGATCACCTAATCGGGAGAGGTAACAATTATCACGGAGAGCGTGCCGGAAAAGGCACGATGAGGGCACCATCTCTCAAGCTAAAACATCAAAGGAGGAAAGCATATGTGGACCAGAATGAGTGACTTCGACCGTATGTTCCAGGCTATGGATCTGCTGCAATCGCGGTTGAGCGGTATTTTTGAGGATTATGGCAGATTCCGGCCGACCGTATCAACTTGGGGTATCACCGAGGCCAGCCCGCGTACTAATCTGTACGATGTGGGCGATCGGCTGGAGGTGAAAATAGAGGTTCCCGGAATTTCCAAGAATGACCTGAATATCAAAATCCAGGGTAACTACCTCGAGATCAGCGGGAGCCGCAAATCCGACACCCCGCAGGGTTACAAAGCCCATCGTATAGAACGGGGCGAAAGCACCTTCACCAGGAGCTTTACCCTGCCGTCCGACGTGGAAGCGTCGCGAGTCGAGGCTGCCTTAAAAGACGGCATCCTGACCCTGCGTCTCCCCAAAATCGAACAGGCCAAACCAATTCAGATAGCTATCGGCTAAGACACCCATAACACATCGAGGTGACCTATGAATGAGCAGAAAGAACTGGCATTGAAACAGGAAAATCTGAGTGAACGGAACCGACAGATCCCGACAGTAGCACCCGTTGTCGACATCCTTGAGAATGACGACGAGATCCTGCTGTTCGCCGATATGCCGGGAGTGAGCAGGGAAGATATCACCGTCAATATTGAAAACGGCCGGCTCGCCTTGTCGGGAGTGAGAAAGATGTCGACTGCCGGAGCGGCCAGCTGGGAAGAATTCGGCGAGGTCGAATACCGGAGGGTATTTTCCGTGCCGCAGACCATCAATATCGGCAAAGTGGGCGCCGAACTGAAAGAAGGAGTGCTGCGCCTTCGCCTGCCGAAAGCCGAGGCGGCCAAGCCGCGGCAGATCGAAATCAAGGCCAGCTGATAAGGGCGAAGCGGCAATGGGCCGCGAATACTTCCTGCGGCCTGAAAGAGAGAGAAGAGAGGCAGGGTCGACCCCAACAAGGTTGGCCCTGCCTTTTTATTTGATATGTCAACAGGTTGAATGAAAAAGTCCACCCACCGCCTTGCCCTGTTGCGTATAGTCGTTATAGATGTTTATTCCCTCTTGGGTATCGACCACGATCGTTTCCACCCTTTGATTGTCGAGCAGAGCCAGCGTCGCCGGCGCGACTCGCAGCCGCCGCATGCGGCCGGTGGTCAAAATGATAATTTCACAGCCGTGGCCGATAAGCTCCTCCACATCGCCCGGTTGAATACCCCGGCCATGGCCGGTGCCATGTTCAGCCCAGTCCCACTCCCTGCCGCCGCCGGGCCAGAGCTTGAAATCCTTCCCCCGGCCGAGCCGGTCGATGGTCATCTTCCCCCAGCCGGAGGTGAGAATACGGGGAGAAATTGGTCTATTCTGTTCCATCGGCTCCTCCATCCCCTGAATCTTGGCCTCTTCTTTTTTCACCCCTTTCCTCTTTATATAAAGCGTCTTCTTGACGCTCGCCACCCGCTCTCCCTGTTCGTTGTGGATATCGACCCGAAACCGCTCGAGCAACTTTTCGCCGGACGCTGCCTTGGCGATTATGGCGGCAATCCGCTCCGGTTCGAGCTGAAAATGGACGGTGACCCGGCCCCGGCCGGGAGCCAGGAAGGCGATTTTGGCGGCGGTATCCCAGACGATATAGTCCCGGCCGAGATTACGCAGAAGCATCAGCATGAAGAAGGGATCGGTCATGGCAAAGAGATTGCCGCCGAAGTGGCTGTTCACGTAATTGCGGTTGTACCAGGTGAGTTTCATCGCCACTTGGATTGTTTGCCAGTCCGGTGCGATATGCGTAACCGTTATGGCCGCCCCCAGATAGGGTGGCCAGCAGTTGATAATAAGGCGAAACAGTCGGGGATAATCCATCGGATTGAAGCCCAGGAAGCCTGGTCCTGTTCTGCCCATGACATTTTCCCCCGTGTTATCCCTGCGGCAGCAGTCCGCCGAAGGTGCTGTTGTTTTTGGTAAGGCCGTCGGATAGTGTGATGGTCTTGCCCATTTCCACTCCCGCCTGATAGGTGCCGCCGTAGACCTTCGCCCCCCGGGTCGAGGACATACGGAGCCGCGGATAGCGCAACCCGACGAAGGCCGCGAGCCGGTGCTCCTCCGCGGTGATCAGCGCGCCCGCCGCAGGCGCCATCTCCTGTCCTGCCCGCGCCTGTTTCTGGGCTCGCATCTTGAGCGAAAAGCCGCGTAGAAGGCCAAGGTAATAACTGTTTTTTTCCGTCCGGGTACGGCCGTTGAACGCTTTACCGTTCTGCGTCCAGAGCAGGGCCAGCCGGTTTTCCAGGAAATGATAGCAGTATTCGGCAATTGCTGTATTTTCCGGGGTCCCGAACAGCTCGATGGTTTTGAAGCTCTCGCCCTCGGCAGGATCGAACCGTTGCGACAGCACCACCCTCACCAGGAAGAATTCCTGCAGGATCGAGCAGATGTGCCGCTGGTAGCCGGCCACCCGCTTCTGTTTCCGGTCGATCACCACATAGGCGTGGTGCGGTTTCAGACCCTGGCTGAGGCCCTGCAGATGGTATTTTTCGATCAGTTCATTGGCCTTTTCCATGGCCAGCGCCGCCTCATGCTCATTGGCCGAGCGCCCGAGAGCCAGGAGCTTTTCAATCCTCCCAAGACACTTCCTGCCGTGCTCGGAGAGCTCTGAGAATGCCGCGATCTCCTCCACATGCTCCGGCAGGATGGTCCCCGCCCGCCGGAATTCCGGCAGCACCCCCAACAGCTCGCAAGCCCGATGAAACATCTCGCCGTGGGCTTGGATTGAACCCTGGCCCTGCCACTGGCTGCACAGCTGGTGCGCCATTTCATGCTTCAATACCTGCAGGGTGACGTCCCAGGAATGGTTCAGGATCAGATGGCGGCTGAGGCCAAGCGTTTTGGTGGCCGGCCGCCAGCAGCCGTAGGCCTGCTGTGAATCGGTGATTTCAAAAACCGGCGGCGTGAGCGCAAGTCTGTGGCTTGCGCAGATGTCGTCGAATTCCAGGTGCAGCTGCTGCAGCCAGAGCTGCTGTAACTGATCGATGTGGCACTTCACAGCCATACGCTCTTCACTCCTTCCGCCGGGATTCGGCATCCTGTTTCCGTAAACGTTACCATAGCGCTCTTTTCTCCCGGAGACAAGCCCTGCGGGCGGTCTCCTCTCCATATTGCTTGATATTCCCTTTGTTGCAGGTATATTGATACGTTATGCGCAGTTCCGAGATCTCTTGCGCCGCTTGAGATGTCGTTTGTCTCAAGCCAACCCAACCACAACACGACCATACCTGCCATGCTCATCGCGACAACCCATAAGAATACCGATTTCGACGGCTTAGCCTCGGTCATCGCTGCTACCATCCTTTATCCCGGCTGCGTTGGAGTTGTTCCCAAAATGACCAATAAAAACGTCGAACGATTCCTCTCGACCCACAAAACCGCCTTCAACCTCATCCTGCCCCATGAGGTCAGACACGAGGAGGTGAAGAAGCTGATCGTGGTCGACACCGATCAATGGCAGCGGCTCGACCGCATGGACAAGCTGGCGAAGCGCACCGATCTCGATATCGAGATCTGGGACCATCACATGATGACCGGCGGCGATATCCAGGCAACCTGGTCGTGCAAGGAGCGGATCGGCTCGACGGTCACCCTCTTCGCCCGCGAGATGCAGAAACGCGGGATTACCCTTAACGCCCTCGACTCGACCGTCATGCTCATCGGCCTCTACGAAGACACCGGCCACCTCACCTTCCCCTCGACCAAGGCGGAAGATGCCCGAGCCGCAGCCTTTCTCCTCGACAACCATGCAGACCTCAATGTCGCCGGCTTCTTCCTTAACCCGCCCTACGAGGAGAATCAAAAGGAAATTCTCTTCCAGATGATGAAAAAGACGGAAAAGCATACCATCTCCGGCCACACCGTCGGCTTCAACCATGTCACTCTCGACAAGAAAGTGCCGAATCTGGCGGCGGTGGTCAACATGTACCGCAAGATCGTCAACGTCGACGCCCTCTTCGTCATTTTCTCCAGCGACGACCGCCACTCCGTCATCGGCAGAAGCGGTGTGGATGCCATCGATGTCGGCCAGGTTTTGAGTATTTTCGGGGGCGGCGGACATGGCGGCGCCGGCTCGGCCACGGTAAAAATGGCGGAGACTTCGGCCGAGGAGGTCAAAAGTAATATTCTTTCCATTCTCAAGGCAAAAGGCACCGAATCCATCCGCATCTCCGACATCATGTCCTTCCCGGTCATCTCGGTCGGACCGGAGACGCCGATGCGGGAAGTCCAGACCCTCATGGCCAGCAAAAAGATCAGGGGCGTGATGGTGGTGGAGAATGAGGAGATTCAGGGCATCATCGTCCTCTGGGACTTGAAAAAAGTCAAGAAGGACAGCCAGTGGGACAGCCCTGTGAAGGCCTTTATGGCCAGAAATATTCTATCCATCGGCCCGGGCGACTCCCCCTCGGTCGCCGCCCGCCTGATGATCGAAAACGATGTCGGCCACCTGCCGGTGGTGCAGGAGGGCAAGATGATCGGCATCGTCACCCGCACCGATATTCTTACCTATTATTACGATCTGCTGCCTGATTAGGCTCGAAATGAGTAAGGACGGGAAGGGAAATCCCGCCCTGTATGTCGTGAATCAGAAGCGATACGAGGTTATCAGATATACCTGATGGACTTCGTAATCCCTGTCCAAACCGGCCCCGCTCAGGTAGACGGTTCCGGACCGGTAGGTGAAGTTGTCGTACCGCCAGTCATCCAGGTTCGACTTCTCATATCCGTAACCGAGCGTGGCCGACCAATGGTCGTCAAGCTTGTAGATGCCTTTCATCCCCGCCCTGGTCTTGTAGTAGTCGTCGGCCTCGGTTACCGTTCCGAGAGGTGCCCCCGCGGCCGCCGATCGGGCAAAGTCGATATTGCCGTCAATTATCTGATAGTCGGCACTGGCCACCAGCTCCAGCCTGGCAAGGACAGGAACCTTCAGGTTGCCGCCGAAGACGAAGAAGTCGTAATCGAACTCCTCGCTCCAGTTAAAGTTGGTCGAAGTGGTCGGCAGCGTCGGATCGGCGCCACCAGGATTGTACCGCCGGGATTCGAAATCGCTCTCGGTGTACTCATAGCCCGCAAAACCGTTCAACTGTATTTTCGCCGGCAACCTAGCATTGACATCGGTATAGATTTCATGCCGAAAATCCTCCTGCAGGCCGAACATCGAGGCATCGTAATCGTCGTACTCCAGGGCGTAACTGACCGCCATCGCCAGCTTCTCCATCGGAGTGAAATCGAAAGACAACTTTCCCTTGTAGCGATCCTTCGAGGCGTAGTCGAAGGGGGTGAAAAAGGCCCGGATCAGGCCATCGCCCTCAAGATCCTCGGGCTCGTAATCAGTATCGGACGAGCGGTTCAGATATTCCAGCCGGAATTTGGCCATCATCCAGTCTATCGCCGTGTTTTTTACTTCACCGAACAGCAGATTGTCGTAAGTGGTATCCGCATCGTCCCGGGTGCGATCGGTTCCGGTGAATTCGTAGCCCCCCGTCAGCTTGTTGACCTTGTTCAACCGGTAGTTGGCGTCCAGCCCGGCCTGGTGCTTGTCGTATTCCAGCAGGTGATTACGCCGGACCTCCCCTTCGGTGACCACAGTGATGTTTTCCGACTGGTTGTCGCGATCGATATAGTTGTAGAACAGCCGCGTGTCGAGCATTTTGCTCCACTGGGAAGTGAGCACCGCGCTTCCCCGGATGTAACGGATATCGCCGTCGAAGTCTTCATCGGCCGTGGGTGAGGTCGAAGTCAGAAACTTGCCGAAATCGGCTTCGCTGACATTCTGACTGAAGGCCGCCTTCAAGGCCAGGAGGCTCTCCATCGGCAGGCGCTGGGTCAGGCGGCCGCCGAGATTGTAGGCGTAGTTGTCTGCTGGCATGCTGTATTCTTCCACCACGCTGCCGACCCTCAACGTCAGGAGATCGTTGTCGTTATCGAAATCGCTGTACCCTGCGTTGAAAACCGCGGTGGTTTCCTTGCTGCGGTAGCCGGCTTCGACCATGGTCGTGTAGGTCGTATAGTCGACAGGCAGAGCCAGCATGAAGGTCCCGGAATCGAAAAGCCCATACGGCATGACGCCTTCCTTGCGCTGCTGGTCGGCGGAGACCTTGAAGTAGAAGGGGTTCTGCGTATCGACGGTGATATCGGCCCCGAGCGTTTTCACCTCCACATCGTAGTCGAAAGGCGTCCAGGCGCTGACCGCCGGGACGGGACTTGGCACGACGAGAGTGTCGCTGCCGATCCCCGTGGCCGGAGACAGGGCATCGTAGGACAGGTTGTGGGTCAGTTCGTCGTAGAAGACCTCGCCTTTGAAAGCACCGAAGACACCGCCTCGCAGGTCGTAGTACTGATCGTCCAGGAAGGGATTCTCGACCGAAGCGCCCAAGAAATAGGTTTCGTCATTCATCAGAACATCGGCGCTGCCGAACAATCCGTCGCTCATATCGCGATATTCATCGAATCTCGCACTTTCTTCATCGAAGTCGTTCGCTCGCAAACCCACGTTGACTTCCCCGCCGACCTCCGCAAAGCCCATCGAGGGGGCAGCAATCGGCAAGGCCAAGAGAATGAGAAGCAGTCGTCTCATAATATCCTCCTTATCGAACAAAGCGCAGGCCGCCGCCTTGCGGTGAATTGGAGCCGTGAATGGCCGAATGACAACGGAGACATTCAAAACGACTGGTGAATGAGGCGGTACTGTCGTAAGGCGTACCGGGATGACGCGACCAGTCGTGACAGTTTTGACAGAGCTGCGGAATCCGTTCCGTCAACAACCGTCCATGGGAACTGCCATGAACTTCATGACAACTTTGACAATCCTCCTCGACGGGGGCATGCTCCCAGACATAGGGGCCGCGCTTGTCCGCATGGCACTTGAAGCACAGTTCCCGTGAATCGTCGGCTTTGACCATGTATTTGCTCAGGCTGCCGTGGGGAGCATGACAGGAGGAGCAACGGATCTTGCCCTCGAGTATCGGATGGTGCGACCGCTTATTGGCATCGATTTTGATATCCTTGTGACAGTCGAAACAGACTTCGGGTTCCCTGGGCTTCTGTCTGCCGCCGACATGGAGATCATGACAGGAATCGCAGGACACGTCGTTGCGTTTGTGGACGCCCAGGTCCCACAGGTCCATGCCGGGCGTTCTTTCGTGACAGGTGAGACATCTCGCCGACCTGGCCTCGGGATCGACGCCCTTGTCGAAGGTGAAAATATCGACACCGCGGCCACCGCCCTTTTCGACATGGGCCGCCCCCGGACCATGGCAGGTCTCGCAGGCGTCCTGGGCAGCGGGTCCCTTTATCGCTTTTCTGGAATGGACCGATTTGGCGTAGCTTTCATACTGTGTTTCATGGCATTCCTTGCAGGTTTCCGCACCGATAAAGCCCTTTTCATCGGCTCCCCGCGTATACTCGCTCTTCGCCGGCAACAGAAAGAGCACCAGCAGGCTCAGCGGGAATATAAACAAAACAATGTATTTG
>MGTI01000083.1:0-1493 GCA_001799365.1 Desulfobacterales bacterium GWB2_56_26
GGATATTCATATTTCTCAAATTGTTTTGAATAAATAAAGGCAGTCTGCCGTTTTTTGATTGCCATCGAAGGTCCTCTTGTGATGAATAATCATATTTTTCCTGTCGCCTGAAATAGGCGTTTATTGCACAAATAATTTGTCAGTATAGGATAGCCTAGCTCATCAATTTCAAAATAGCAACATTCCGACGATAACCCTTTGTCGTTGGCTCAAACTGACACCATCCATTTGGCCTGGACTTCGATCTTTCTCGCTTTTTCCGCTCGGGATACAGGTGTAGATGAACAGGATTTTTGGGGAAAAGCTTAGAATAGGGTAGTTCAACAACAAGTTAGTCGGTTACATTGTGGCACTTGATTAAATGTTCCTGAAAACTATTCTCATAGAAAGACCTGTAAGAAGAGAAGAATCAATAGGAGTGCGAAGGCTTCCGCTCCTCCCCGAATTCCTTACGACAAGAGTGTGGCAATGGCCATCGCGAGTGGCTGCTTGTCGCCGGCTTCCTGCGATTGCCAGGCTTGCCGAAACCATGACGAAGAGAGAGGGGAAACGTAATGATGGAATCCTCGGAAAGAGTTGCCTGGCTTTCCATTGCGGTCAATCTGGTGCTGTCGGGCATCAAGGCCGGACTGGCTCTTTTCTCCGGCAGCATCGCTGTCAAAGCCGATGCCCTTCATTCTCTCACCGATGTCCTTTCGTCGGTTATCATCCTGATCGGCATCAGAATATCAAAACGGTCTTCCCGCGCTTTCCCCTACGGTCTGTACAGGATAGATAATCTGGTAGCTCTCGGCACCGCAAATGCAATTTATCGGGGGGAACAACATGCTGGATGAAAATCAAGTCAATAAAGCCCTGCAAACCGTTCTGCATCCAAAGCTACGAAAGAGTCTGATCGATATCGGCATGATCCGCAACATCACCATCAGAGGCGATGTGGTCGGTCTGACTCTTGCCCTGAAATCCGATCATGGTCCGTTGAAGGAAAAGTTTGTTCGTGATATCGAGCATCTTCTCAAGACGATACCGGGTGTCGCCAAAGTAGACATCGACGTCGCTACCTTGAGCCGGGAAGAGAGCGAGCGGCTCTTTCCCCAGGTTCCCCTTGAAGGAATAGAAAAGATCGGCCGGTTTATCGCGGTGGCAAGCGGCAAAGGCGGGGTCGGCAAAACCACTGTCGCGGTCAATCTGGCCGTGGCTCTTTCCCGGATGGGTTTCCGGACAGGGCTTCTCGACGCCGATATCTATGGCCCGAGCGTTCCCCTGATGCTGGGCCTGCCGGAGTCGCTGCGGGAGGAGGGCGGCATGATCCTTCCCTGTGAGAAACATGGCATGCGCATCGTGTCCCTGGGCATGACGGCCGGTGAGACCGATGCCTTCATCTGGCGAGGTCCCCTGGTGTCGAAGATGATCCGCTACCTGCTGGGGCGGGTGAAATGGGGTGAACTCGATTTTCTGGTGATCGACCTGCCGCCGGGCACCGGGGATCCGTC
>MGTI01000083.1:1625-2034 GCA_001799365.1 Desulfobacterales bacterium GWB2_56_26
CGAAAACATGTCGTATTTCCGGTGCGGCCATTCCGCCGACCCAATCCAGATTTTCGGCAGCGGCGGCGGAGAAAAACTCAGCCGGGAAACCGGCCTTCCGCTGCTGGGCGCCATCCCGTTCGATCTTGAACTGGGGCGCAGCGGCGACAGCGGCCTGCCGCTCATGTTGTCGGCGCCCGACTCCGAAACGGGCCTGGTTTTTCAGCAGGTTGCCAGGGCAATGAGCAGACAGGCCGAAGAAGTCCGGCACAATACTGAGTGAGGAGAGAGGTTATGGAAACCCGATTTCTATCGGCTCTTGCCGCAAGCTCTCTGGCCGCTCTCGTCACGTCCATCGGCATCTACACCATCCGCAACTTCACCGGGTGGGGACAGCGCAATACGACATACTTCATATGCTTTGCGGCGG
>MGTI01000083.1:2074-3258 GCA_001799365.1 Desulfobacterales bacterium GWB2_56_26
GTCCTTTGCCATGAATCCTCACGCACCCGTGTACCTCCTGACCGGCTTCTTCGCGTTATACTTCTTCAACCGCTTCATCACCGCCTTCGTCTGCCAGAAAGACCCGGGAAAAGCCCAATACAATATCGGGATCGTGCCGATGATCGGCATCGGCTTTCACTCGCTCATCGACGGCTTTGTCTATTCCATTTCCTTCACGGTAAGTGTCTTCACCGGCTTTATCGCCACGACCGGCATGATATTGCACGAATTTCCCGAAGGGATAATCACCTATCTGCTGCTGTGTAAAGGAGGGTTCAAGGAGCGGAGCGCCCTGATTTTCGCCCTGATGGCAGCCGCCCTGACGACCCCACTGGGGATGCTCATCTCATACCCGGCCATAAAAGTCATCGACGAATCCACGCTGGGGGCCTTGCTGTCGCTCTCGGCAGGCACACTGGTATACGTCGGGGCAACGCATCTGCTGCCGAGGGCCGAGCAGGAACACAAAAAATACAGTTTCGTCGCCCTGGGCGGCGGCATTCTCGTGGCCATCATAATCGTCTTATCCAAAGGGTGAAAGTCGCCCGCTCGGAATTGAGTGGGGGATTGACCGGATACGCATCCGGATGGTGAGAAACTTGAGTTGAAACACACAATAAGGAGGCCAGGCATGGACAAGCCCTTGTCAGGACTAAGGATTCTGGTATGCGGAAAAGGAGGCTGTGGAAAAAGCTCGATAATCTCCCTGATGGCCCAAATTCTACGAGATGAAACCTACAAGGTCATCGTGCTGGACGGGGATGCCTCGAACCCCGGAGGGGTAGCAAGGCTTATTTTTGGTTCTTTACCAGGGCCGGCACCGCTGATCAACTTTTTCGGCGGAAGGAATAAAGTAGACTGTCCAGTTGATAATCCGGCGCCTTTGACAAGACTGAACAACCCCGTGCCTATTACGGAGCAAAATATCGATCTGACTGAAATTCCGTCTGAATACTTTATAGAGAAGGATAACATCCTGCTTTTCCAAATAGGCAAGATAAAGGAATTCTGCGAGGGATGCGATGGCCCGATGTCAAAGGTTACCAGGGATTTTATTGTGAAAGGGCCTTACGTGCAGTTAATCGATGTGGAGGCGGGTATTGAACATTTTGGCAGAGGGGTTGAAAAAAATGTCGATTTTATCATCGTTGTGGCTGACCCAA
>MGTI01000083.1:3315-5224 GCA_001799365.1 Desulfobacterales bacterium GWB2_56_26
AAACGCGTGTCCGGGCGATAGTGAACAAGGTCCGGTTGGAATATATGGAGTTGATCATGCGTGGTGAACTCGAAAAGAAAAAAATAGAAGTATTGGGAGTGGTTCACTTCGATGAGCAATTAATGCATGCCGGCTTGATGGGTAAGCAAATTGGCAAGAGCAAGGCTCATGAAGACATGAAGACCATCATGAAAAAATTAACACAGGCTGTATAAGCATTCGATGCCAGGACCAGTGTATGGCAGCCGATTCTCCCTCGATTGGCAAACGGTTGGTTTTCCGCCGGTATGTAAGATTAATTGGGCACATGGGGAGCTGATTATGACAATTATCCCTTACGATATAAAAGATAACTCCCTGGCCGACATCGGACTGGGACGGATAGAATGGGCATTACATGAAATGCCCGTATTGCAGCTTCTCATGAAGCGTTTCTCCAGGGAAAAGCACGAACATAAGATCCGCAACAGGGCCAAACAACTGCGCGCCTGGACGGAGGACCTGGCGATGGAGCTGCGCGCCCTCGGTGTGCGCACCTATCCGACACAGACGTATTTCTTCCTCGCCGACTTCGCCCCGCACGACGCGGCCGAGCTTGCCGGCAAACTCCGCGACCGTGGCATTTTTATAAAGCCCTTGAATGACCCGCTCCTCGGCCGGGGTTTCATGCGGGTCACTACAGCGCTACCCGAGGACAACGCGCGTGTCGTCGCCGCATTGCGGGAGCTCCTGTAATCATGCCAAGAACTGGGCCATTCGAGTCCCATCACCGCCGTTATGACGACTGGTTCGTGCGCCACGCGGCAGCCTTCCACTCGGAGCTGCTGGCGGTTCGCGCCCTGTTGCCCTGGCAGGGACTGGGCTTGTCCATCGGGGTCGGGACCGGGCGTTTCGCCGCCCCGCTGGGCGTGCAGGTGGGCATTGACCCGGCCCACGCCGTGCTGGGGTACGCGGCGAAACGGGGTATTGTCGCGGTACAGGCGGTTGCGGAAGCGCTGCCTTTCGCCGACGGACAATTCGATCGCGCTCTGTGTGTGACCACCATCTGCTTTGTGGACGATGCGGGTGCGATGCTGCACGAAATCTACCGCGTACTAAAGCCCGGCGGCGTGCTGGTGATCGGCTTCATCGATCGCATCAGCGACCTCGGTCAAAACTATTTGGCCCATCAGGCCGAGAATATATTCTATCGTGATGCCACATTCTTCTCGGCAACCGAAGTAATGCACCTGCTTAACGACACCGGTTTCACCGAACCGGTGTGGGTGCAAACCCTGTCAAAGTCGCTGAAGGAGACACGTGAGATCGAACCCCTGAGCGTTGGCTATGGACAGGGGGCCTTTGTCGTGGTCAAAGTGCGCCGGTGACCGGCAACTCAAACCTAATGTGAGTATATGTCTCTATTTACCTCTCTCGAACACCAATGGCATGGCTGTCACTGGGGGGCTGACGGATAGTCAGGAAGCTAGCACTCTGTCCTTGGTGTTCCTGACGAATAGGTGGTAATATGATCCGCAGGGAATAAAAGCACAACAGGGACTGAAATGCCAAAGGGAATCAAAGAAAGGATAGAAGAAACATTTTACAAGTTCGAGGAGCTGATCTCCCAGCTGCGAAATCTGGAAGCGGAAATTGTCGAGAGCGAGGAGCGTTTCCGGCTCGTGGCAGAGTTCGCCTATGACTGGGAATATTGGCATGATACCTCCGGCAATTTTATATACACCTCGCCATCTGTCGAATCGATGACAGGATACACGCCGGAGGATTTCCTTGCCGACAAACACCTGATTGATACTCTCATCCATCCCGAAGACCAGGAAAAATGGCGGACGCACAGTCATGCCAAGCTGGAAAACGATGAGGTCGTCCCCATCGAGTTTCGTCTCATCACCAAGTCCGGAGAAACACG
>MGTI01000083.1:5328-29980 GCA_001799365.1 Desulfobacterales bacterium GWB2_56_26
AGATTAAAATCCTCAGGGGTCTGCTGCCGATCTGTTCTTCATGCAAGAAGATCCGTGACGATCAAGGCAACTGGACCCAGATGGAATTGTATATAAAAAATCATTCCGAGGCCGAATTCAGCCATGGCCTCTGTCCCGAATGCGCCAGGAAATTATATCCGGAAATCTTTAAAAAATGAGCAGCTTACAGTGTGTCCGAGTCGGCGCCCAAAAAAGATGAGGTGCCGGCGGCACGCTGCCACCGGCACCTCATTGCTTCAATAAAAATCACTGTACTATTCAACCTGTATCGAACCCATGCTTGCTTCATTGCCCTTGCCGATGGCAATGTTGGCAGCCTGCTTGATGTCGGATTTATTGGTGATGACGCCGGTTTTTCCAACTTCGGCATTCTTGAGATTGATCGACCCCATATTGGCGGTGTTATTCTCGCCGATGGCGATATTGGCCGCTTGTTTCACCGTCGAGGTGTTGGTGACTTTGCCGTCCACCTTGGCATTCTGCATGTTGATCGAGCCCATGTTGGCGGTATTGCCTTTGCCGATGGCGATGTTGGCGGCCTGTTCGACGGTGGATTTATTGGTGACGACGCCGGTCTTGCCGATTGATCCGCCGGTCATATTGACCGACCCCATGTTA
Organism: Desulfobacterales bacterium GWB2_56_26; assembly: GCA_001799365.1. Lineage (GTDB taxonomy): Bacteria > Desulfobacterota > Desulfobulbia > Desulfobulbales > Desulfocapsaceae > Desulforhopalus_A. The sequence goes on from MGTI01000083.1 coordinate 5,968, forward strand.
GCGGTGTTGTTCTCGCCGATGGCGATATTGGCCGCCTGTTTCACTGTCGAGGTGTTGGTCAACTTGCCGTCTACCTTGGCGTTCTTCATATTGATCGAGCCCATGTTGGCGGTGTTGCCTTTGCCGATGGCGATATTGGCCGCCTGCTCAACCGTGGATTTATTGGTGACGACGCCGGTCTTGCCAATCGAGCCGCCTTCCATGTTGACCGAACCCATATTGGCCTTGTTGTTCTCGCCGATGGCAATGTTCGCGGCCTGCTTCACGTCCGAGGTATTGGTCAGCTTGCCGTCAACCTTGGCATTCTTCATGTTGATGGACCCCATATTCGCCTCATTGCCTTTGCCGATGGCGATGTTGGCCGCTTGTTTCACCGTCGAGGTGTTGGTGACTTTGCCGTCCACCTTGGCATTCTGCATGTTGATCGAGCCCATGTTGGCGGTATTGCCTTTGCCGATGGCGATGTTGGCGGCCTGTTCGACGGTGGATTTATTGGTGACGACGCCGGTCTTGCCGATTGATCCGCCGGTCATATTGACCGACCCCATGTTAGCGGTGTTGTTCTCGCCGATGGCGATATTGGCCGCCTGTTTCACTGTCGAGGTGTTGGTCAACTTGCCGTCTACCTTGGCGTTCTTCATATTGATCGAGCCCATGTTGGCGGTGTTGCCTTTGCCGATGGCGATATTGGCCGCCTGCTCAACCGTGGATTTATTGGTGACGACGCCGGTCTTGCCAATCGAGCCGCCTTCCATGTTGACCGAACCCATATTGGCCTTGTTGTTCTCGCCGATGGCAATGTTCGCGGCCTGCTTCACGTCCGAGGTATTGGTCAGCTTGCCGTCAACCTTGGCATTCTTCATGTTGATGGACCCCATATTCGCCTCATTGCCTTTGCCGATGGCGATGTTGGCGGCCTGCTTCACGGTCGATTTATTGGTGACGACACCGGTCTTGCCGACCTCGCTGTTTTTAATGCTGATCGACCCCATGCTGGCCTTGTTGTTTTCGCCTATGGCAATATTCGCGGCCTGTTCGACCTTACTGTCATTGGTCACTTTGCCATCAATTTTGGATGCTGCCCAAGCGGTGGTGCTAACACTCATCACAATCGCCATGCCCAAAGCGCTTACCAACAGTCTTTTTTTCATAACAATGCCCTCATTTTTTATTTTTGGTTTCTTCATCCCACTTATCGGGAGCTTTCCCGCTTAATGAGCCTGCCTTTGTTTATTAAGTCCCAAGGCATCGACGAAAGGTTCATATTTTTTTAAACAAAATTTGAAAAAAAGATACTACCTCGTAAGTACCTGTAATCATATTAATTATCTCAACTCAGAGCCTTTGCAAACTACTCGCTATCATCCGAAAAGTATGGAAGTTCCAGCGTCCCGCGATCACCGGGACAAAAGAGAGAGTCCAAAGATTAAGACCAGAGCCTAAGTTATAAAAGTGCAAAGTAGGTCCTTCGGATGGTATCATCGCAAACCACAGGAGGAGATCGCATATTCGCATCTTTTCCCTTTGGTCTTTTTATTAATTCTGTTTTGAACCTTTTCCAAACGCCCAGAGACATATGAATAAGGACAGAGAGTTCTTAGAAGAAAAGCGTCTGGTGGAGCAGGTGGCAGCAGGTGATTCCACTGCGTTCCGACAACTCTACGACTTGTCCTATGGCAGGGTCGCCCGCTATGTGCAAAAGATGGTGAGCGATAACAGTCTGGTCGATGATATCCTCGTCCAGACGTACATGGTGGTATGGCAGAAGAGCGCTGCCTTTAAGGGAAACGGGAGGATCACCACATGGTTGATCGGTATTGCTCGAAATATTATGTTTCGGGAGTTTAAAAAGGTTAAAAAATATGTACCTTTTGAAGAGGAATACAGTGCTGCGGATACACAGAGTCAGTTTCAGGTTGAGGTAAAATCGACAAACGCGGCCCTGAAAGCGGCCCTGCAGACTTTAAAGGTGAAACATCGGGAGATTCTTGAATTGGTTTTTTATCAGGAATTCAGTTACGTGGAAGTGGCAGAACTGATCGGGATACCGGAAAATACCGTAAAGACAAGAGTTTTTCATGCAAAACAGGCACTCAAGGACGTGCTGGAAAAACAGAATATCACATGCTATGACTCATAAAAACAACGATAAATCGGATTTGATTGCCGATTACTGCAACAATCGGCTGGATGCGCATGAAAAAGCTGATTTTGAAAATCTTCTCCAGGACGATCATGAACTGTTGGAGGAGTGCAAGGATTTTCAGGGATTTCAGAAACTGTATCGCCAGATCGACCCTGCCGAGCCATCGCCGTCGAATGCGATCTTTGATCAGATATCCCGTAAGATCAGCGTCCACCAAAAGGTGAAAAGAGAAGCACCCGTACAGTCCAGCCCGCTGGCAGAGTCCATACGCTCTTTCTGGCAGCGGATTCGTGAATCCATAGCTGTGCCGTGGATGCTTGCCGCTGCGCAGGCTGTGGTGATTGTGCTGCTGCTGGTCCCTGCTCCGGAGCAAAATACGTATTCCACTTTGAGTGCACCGAAAGTGGCGTCGATTGCTGAAAAAATAGGCATCAACGTGGTCTTTCGGCCAACCGCTCCGGAGTCCGATATCCGCAGCCTGTTGCACACCATCCAGGGATCAATCAGCAGTGGGCCCAGCAGGGAAGGGCGCTATATGGTCAGTATCAATAGTCAGAGCGAACTTGATAAGGTTGTGCGGACATTAAAACAGTCGGAAATTGTAGTATTTGCGGAGCCGGTTTTCTAGTACCTTAGAAATATCGGGGTCAGGGTAGCCTGTAGATTTCGATTCTTTATTGTGCCGACCAGGTATGGTTTAATAAATTTAATTGTTTTCATTTTTCGTCCCGACTGCTGAACACGACCCCGTCAGGGACGTCGCTGCAAGTAACCTGGTAATGCTCATGATAAACTGCGACAATCCCGGACCGGTCATCAAAGCAGCAAAACTGTGGGTTGTTCTGCTCTTCTGCCTCACCATGCCCATGGATGTATTTGCGGAATCCGCCATCCAGGGCAATGTCGTCAACGCTCCAACCAAAATTGAAAATAGCGCCAATATTGCAGCAGGCAGCGATAACAAGGCTGTGCACTCTTCTGTCGCCCTGAAAAATGCCAGGATAAGCGGCACTGTCGTCAACAGTGTGCAGAACGAAACTGCGGTGAACGTTGCTGCCGGAAAGAGAAACGTTGCCAGCCAGGGTTCCGTCTCCATTTCTCGTGGGAAAGTCGAGGGATCTGTCCAGAATAGTGCAGCGACAAAATCGACAACTAACATGGCGGCAGGCAATGACAATCAGGCAAACCAGTCCTCAGTCGCGGTGACGACAAGTACGGTTAAAGGGACTGTCAGTAACACCTCCATGGGCAAAAATATGCTGAATGCCGCGGTTGGCAATCGAAATCAGGCAAATCAGTCGGCAATTATCAGTAATAATTCCAATATAAGCGGTACGCTGAGCAACTCTTCCGTTGGCAATTCCAAAGTGAATATGGCCATCGGTGCGGATAATAAAGCCGACCAGGGAAGTGTTCGAATAGAAAACAGCAGGATTCGCGGTACTGTGACGAACACTTCCATAATGCAGAAAAGCACCAATATGGCAGTGGGGAACAGCAACTCAGCATCTCAGGCGGCAATTGTCATGGGTGGGGCGCAATTGCGCGGCACAGTCGTTAATACTGCGACAGGCGAGAACGCCGTTAACGCTGCGGTCGGTTATAGAAATGAAGCGAATCAATCATCCATTGCCGTTGATGGGGATCAGGCCGGCAGCGGGTCCGCCCTAACCATGCCGCACAACACGTTTCATGCAGATTCTGTCGGCACGGGGCAGGGAGAGCATAGCACCCTGGCATATACGGGCAGAAAAATAGTGCAGGACGCAAATGACCAGAAAGCTGCCCAACATGTGCCTGGCCAGGTTGTTTTTCTGGTTGATAACGATAAGGCTGGTCTTGCCAGCCTCGATCGGGTTGCCAAAAAGTACCATCTCAAGGTCGGTGAGAAAACAGTCCTGCAATCGCTCAACCGTATCATGGTAGCTTCTTCTACGAACAAGGACGCGGCAGAGATTGCCGAGGCACTGAAAAATGAGCCCGGTGTATATAATTCACAACCCAATTATGTCTTTGCAACGATGGGTGAGAAAGATCCCCTCAGTTCCATGCAGAATCTGGTCTCCATGCTCGATTTGCAGGAAGTGCACGGCAAGGTCAGTGGCAAGAATATCACCGTGGCTGTTGTCGATACCGGGGTAGAGGTAGAGCACGAGGATCTGCGTTCCCGTATCGTCGGATACCAGAATTTCATCTCGGGCAGCGTCTACCAGGGGGAGATACACGGTACCGCCGTGGCCGGAATCATTGGTGCCGACAAAAATGAATACGGTATTGTCGGTATTGCGCCTGATGTATCTTTGCTGGCACTGCGGGCCTGCCGTCAGGTAAGTAAAATGTCGGCCATGGGAGAGTGTCTCTCGACGTCCCTGGCCAGATCACTCGATGCCGCTATCACGGCCAAAGCGCATGTGGTTAATTTGAGCCTTGGGGCATATGTCAACGATACCATGCTGGGCATGATGATCGATAGCGGATTTGAGAAAGGAATTGTTTTTACGGCTCCCGTGGGCAACGACCCCGCGGCGGAGAATATTGCCTTTCCCGCTTCACACGACAAGGTGATCAGCGTAGCGGGACTGGATGAGTCGGGCAATCCACTACCCAACAAGCGATTGGCATCCATGGCGGATGCTGTGGCACCGGCAATTCATCTTTTTGTGACGACACCCGGTAACAGGTATAATTATATCGACGGTACCTCTCTGGCAAGTGCCTCGATTGCCGGCATTATCGCCTTATCCATGGAAAGAAAAATTGCGCAGAATGCATTATGCCTGCCGCGCTTCAATAGCGCTGTTCCGTGGCCCAAACAGGTGTTTTTATGTATTGGTTTATAGAGCTTAATATCCCGAGGATAATTTTTTCGAGTTTAACGAAGATATGGGAAAAAGGGCGATCCGACAGGTCCTAGACTTCCTCCAAGTCAGGTGGTCTCATCAGCAGATGCTGCAGGTTTAGGTTTTCAAAACAGTTTCGAATCTTGAAGGACAATTCTTCGATATCGAATGGTTTGACGAGGAAATCGTCGGCACCGAGACGATAAGCGTCCATGGCAGACTCGGCATGACCGCTGATGATGATGACCGGTGTCAGTGGGGCAATTTTTTTTACAGCCGTGAGTACTTCAAATCCATCGATTCCCTCCATGGTAAGGTCGGTGATGACTATGTCGTATTGTGCGTCCTGTAGGGCGCTTATCGCGTCCCTGCCGCTGGATACAGCGGTGACTGAAAAATGTCCCGCCGTCAGTCTCCAGGAAAAAACTGCTAGTATAGCGCTATCGTCGTCGACTAGTAAGACTGATGGTTGGATCATTTCCTTCTTCCCCAAAATATATTTGCGGTGGCCTCTGTGACCGGGGTTATCTTCGCGATAGGTAGCAGGGCAGTCAATATTGTGCCTTGCACATGCTCGCTTTCAACCTTTCCCGGATAGTTATGGACAGCACCATAACTGACGGGAAAAAAACAAACATGTCACACTGACTCCAGGCTTTGTAGTATGAAACGGCTGAAAAATCAAGTTCATTATTTTTGTTTTAATGCCTAATTTGTCGATATTAATCGACATCACATCCGCGTATTACCTGCCAAGTGTTTGTGGTTATTGTAAGTCCATGTTGTGGACAGGCACCACTGCTCTATCAGTTAACAGGGCATGCCAATGTTAAGTGTTACGAATCGTCTCGGCATTCCCACGTCCGATAGATCAAGATATTTATTTGATTTATTCGCATAAATCGCACAATATGGTGTCCAAGCTACCCTTTCATTTTTGTCGAAAGCACTTCACCGCTATAGCTTCCAAATGAGATTGTTCTTGAATCTTACGATTGACAACACTCTTTCCGGAGGGCGTGTCTTTACAAAAAATGGCGGAGCAGTAAACTTATTCAAGTAAAGATTCGGTCGCCTCTCGGTTGGCTGTTTTTATAAATTTTCCAAGATGTTATGAAGGGGAGTGACTGTATGAGCTTTGGCGGGAAATTTTTTACATCGCCCCGAAAAGGAGTTCAAAAAATAAAGTGCATGGATCTTTTCCGACGGCCATCCTCAAAATGACAAAACAGCAGAAACCTGATCAAGCGCTATTTCAGACTTATCAGGTAGTATCGCCTCTTATGGTTTTTTCTGAAAGTGTTCCTTAATCAGGCATGTCATTGCATTTCCTCAAGAACCTTTCTTATCAGATTGCCGAGGTCCTTTTTGGCCAAAGGTTTCATTGCAAAGCCTTTGATTCCGTAAATTCTTGCCTTATCCTCTGAAATGAGGTTGCTGAACCCGGTGCACAGAATGATCGGCATCCTTGGCCGTATCTGCAGCATGCGGCGTGCCAGATCCAATCCCGTCATGCCAGGCATAGTCTGGTCGGTGATGACCAGGTCGAACTGGTCCGGTCGGGTCTGAAAGGTATTCAGTGCCTCGATACTGTTTGTCCTGATGGTCACCCGATAACCGAGTCGCTCCAGCATACTCTTGCCCATTTCTGCCAGTATCTCCTCATCGTCAATGAGCAGAATACGTTCATTGCCGGGTTGAGTGAGACCGGAAGATACGGATGCGTTTTCGACGAGTGCCGGGTCTGCGACAAGCGGCAGATACACATGAAATTCAGCCCCTTCGCCGGGCTGGCTTTGACAGGATACAAATCCTCCGTAATTCTTTGCTATACCATGGATGATGGCAAGCCCCATGCCGGTCCCTTTGTCCACCGCTTTCGTGGTGAAGTACGGATCGAATATTTTCTCCCTTATTTCCGGCGCTATCCCTGGGCCGGTATCACCGACGGATATCTGCACGAACGGTCCCGGCTGCACATCCGGCTCGCTGATTACCTCGGTTGCGGTAAGTTCTTTCCTTTTCAAGGAAATGGTAATGGTGCCACCCGTCTCTTCCATAGCATGGAAGGCATTGGTGGTGAGGTTTGCCAGTATCTGATGGATCTGGACCGGATCGACGAGAATGATCCCCACATCCTGATCTACATTCTGCCGGATATCGATGGTTGTCGGCAGTGATGATCGCAGCATTTTTACGGCTTCTTTTATGATTACCTCAGGTTGTAATTTGATACGGTTGGCTTTGGTCTGACGGCTGAAGGCGAGGATCTGCTTGACAAGCTCTTTGGCCCTGTGGCTGGCAATAACGACCTGATCGATATCGTCTCGTACCCGTGATCCTTCCGGGCTATCCTCCTGGACCATTTCGGCATAACCGAGAATTGCCCCGAGGATATTATTGAAGTCGTGGGCAATACCACCTGCCAACTGACCGATGGCTTCCATCTTCTGGGCCTGCTGGAGTTGAGCCTGCAGGTTTTTCCGCTCGGCCTCGGCCCGTTTCCGCTCGGTGATATCCACATGTGTCCCTACCACCCGGACAGGTACGCCATCCTTGCCGAATATCGCGCTCGCCCGTGACAGAATATCCACCCAATGCCCGTTTTTATGGAGCATCTGAAATTCCATTTCATATCGGTCACGTTTTCCCTGCAGGTGTTCATTGAGTATTCTCCATGACTCGGCCTGCTGTTCGCGTTTTGTCAACCTCTCCCACACCGAGAAATCATTTTCCAGTTCGGCATCCTGGTACCCCAGCATTTTTTTCCAGCCGGGAGAGAAATAAATCTCCTGAGTCTTCAGGTTCCAATCGAAGATGCCATCCGTGGACGCCCGCATAGCGAGTTCGAATCGTTCCTCGCTTTGCTGCAAAGCAATTTCCGTGCGTTTGCGGTGAGAGATATCCCTGACAATAGCGCAATGGAATTCCTTGCCATCCAGTTCAAAGTAGTTTGCGATAATATCGACGGGAATATCCCGACCATCCCGAGTTCGCTGCACTGCTTCAAAGTGCAGCGATCCCGACTGCTTGACTTCCTGCCAATGCTCCTGCCAGGTGTCCATGGGAAACGTCGGAGAGACATCTTTAACAGAGAAGTTCGACATTTCCTCATTGGAATACCCCAGCATCCTGCAGGCTGAGGCATTGACCTTCCAGAAACTTGCATCGGGTCTGATCCAGTAGACGGAGTCCTGCATGTTGTCGAGGGTAAACGCTGCAAGGGCCAGTTCCTTTGTCCGTTCGGCGATAGTCTCTTCCTGGTTCTCAAAGAGAAAGGAATTCCGTAACACCAGGGCAACGATGGTCGACAGAGTCGCCAGGAGCTTGGTTTCCGAGGCGAGGTGTTGTTGATCGGGTAGCCCAAGTACAAGCATGGCACCTACCCTCATCGCACCGACACTCAAGGGGATTGCCATCGATAGCCCAAAACCTAGCCGCTGCAATATTTCCGAGACATCGGAAGACCCTTCGGGATACCAAATCTCTACAGCAGGGAGTTCATGGGCGATATCGTGGAGGCGTTTTCCCTCATGCGATTCGGCCCAGGCAAGATACCGCGTCGGATTGACGCCAAGAACCCGGTGCATATCACCCAGACATTGAAGGAAAAGGACACAACGGGCACCTGTCAGCTCTCTGATCTCTTCGGTCAGATAGTCCACAACCCGCCCTGGATTGTCGGCGCGTGCCAGGACCTTGTGGAGGATGTCCAGGGTCATGGCCGAAAAGGCCGGATCCTGGCGCATGGCATCGGGGTTCATTCGAAATTTTCCACGGATGTAATGGTGTTTAAGGCTTGCTGGATAGCAGCACGCAAAGGTTCGAGGGAGACTTGCAGGATTTCCCAGGGAAGTCCGCAATAGTCCGAACATTCCTGCAGTTCGGTCGCCGGAACGGGGAGCACCCCGGTATCCAGATAAACGAGCTTCCGGTGCATGTCGCCCATCAGTCCGGCGGCGTTGGTCTGGTTTAGGCCGAGTTCGACGCTGAAAATGCGATGCCAGCGTTTTGCCCATTCCGGAAAGAGAAAAAAGGCGCCTGTGTGCGATAGTTTTCGGTACTCTTCACGTCCCAGCAACAGATCGCAGCAGTTGTTGCCGCGGGTTCGGATCACGCCTGGTTTGCTGGCTAGAGCTGCCATACCCATGCAGCAGTCCCCGTAGATGAGCAAGATCGTGTTGCCGTGCCGGATTTCTTCTTCAACGAGTCTGTCCAAATGGCTTGCCAGCTTTTCCGGTTTCATGTGCAGCATCGAACTCTGGTAACGGATTGCCATGCCCGGCCAATTACCCTGCCGCAGAGCCTCGATCTCGGCCTGAAAGACTGCACAGCAGAGTGCCACAACGGGCTGTTGAAGAGTGGAGCTCATGCGCCATTCCAACCGACTTCGGCGAGGGCCTCGCCCATGGCCTGAAGATTTTCCGGCGGCGTATGCCAGGGCACATCGGCACCCAGGGTAGCCAGGATAAAGCGCTTGTCCTTTGCTCGGTCGCGTTCTTGAAGAATCGTTCGGCAAACTTCCTTCACCTGAGCCGCGTCCATCTCCGCAACGCTTGTACCAAGCGGCCCGCTCAATAAGACAGGAGCCGGGCCGAGAATCTGCCGGATACGAGCCAGGTTTTCGTCGTAATTGAGAGCATAGCCAATGGCCGAAGGAAGCCCGGTGAGAATATCGAGATGACCAAGCAGAGGTGCACCGCAATGATGCAGCACCGATGGGCCATCCAATTGGCCGAGAGCCTGCTCCAGCGCCGGGCGCAGTAAAGATGCCACGGGTTCGCGATTGAGGACCGCCGGCGAAGCGTAGCCGCAGGGCAAAACCGCGACCATAGCCCCTTCGGAAAAGAGGCAGTTTGCAAACCGAATCAAGAAGGTATTCACCTTTTCCAGCACTCGCTCAGCCCCAGGCCTATCAAAGAGCACCAGCTCCAGCCATCCCTCCATCCCCATGACCAGGGCAGGGATATCGATGGGTGCCGGCAGACAGGCGGCAACCGGAACCTCGTTGCCGAATGTGTTGGCCATGATACGGATCGCGTCGCGGAAATAGAGGAGATGATGGTTGGCTTCAACGTCCGGCAGAACGAGCGCGTCCCAGCCGGCAAGCGAGGCGATGGCCGGCCGGCGGACATTCGGCGGCTGGACAGTCGAGAGTTTGACCTCACTGCCGAATGCCGCGCCAATCAAAGCAAAGGCGAAGGGGCCTAAAAGCATATCCGGCTTAAATTCTTTGTGGACAGCAATCTGTCCGGCGCAATAAGCTGCCGGGTCACTGTAGTAGCGGTCGAGGGGGCAATCGGTCAGCCTGGCGCCATAGAGGCTCAACACCGGAATAAAAGCCCTCCGATCTACGGGCTTTCCTTCAAGAGTGGCGAGTATCCTTTCCGAACTCTTCATGGCGTCGCCTCCTTCCGGGCCGACGCCTCGGAAAGACGGCGGAAAAGTGCCATTGCCTCCAAGGCAGTGCGTGCGGTGCCGTCGCCACCAACTTCCAGGTCGAGGCCGGGACGGACCAGGAAGACCGCCCCGCCTACTGCCAGCTGAATGTGACCGGAGAGGCCGCGGCGGTCCAATTCCGCCCGGAGCTGCTTGATATTGTGAGCGGTGGTCAGCATCATCGCCGACACACCAATGACCCTGGCCCCAACCTCCACCGCCTTATCGACAAACGTATCCGCGGGAACGTCGTTGCCGAGATCATGAACAACCCAGCCGTCGGAGGCGAGAAATATGCCAAGCATCCGTCGCCCGAGAGAATGAAAATCCTCTTCGACATTGCCGATGACCACAGCACCTCTGTTGGGTGATGATATTGCCCCATCTTTTTTGCGTTCGGCAATTTTCAACAGGGCGTCTTCCGCCACCTTTGCCGCTACATAGGCCTGGGCCAAAGTAAAGGCTTCGGAGGAAAGCCATTCTTCGCCGATCGTCAGCAGCGTCGGTTCCAGGACTTCGATGAGAAGGCGCTCATAGCCGTGTTCATCCCCCCAGGCTTCCAGAAGCTGGCCGGCACCGTGGCGGTCGGCCTGTTGAATCATGGCGATCAACGCCTTTTGGATATTCATGCCGGTCCCTTATGGAAAATTCGCTTCATAACGCGTAGCTCGATCACTGCTGTTTTCTTCACTTGCAGCGCCTCAAAGTTTGAGAAAAAACTGGCAGGATGAAGAGAAAAAGCATTTGCATTTCTAACTCAGAGCATGCCTTTATCCACTATCTCTGTTTGAGGATCCGAAGTCAAGCGCCGGAAAAGAAGTTTCCTGTCTTGCCGAGGCAAATCACAGCCTTGAAGGTCGGAAGAGCTTTCCCATTTGACATTAAATGCCTTTTGTGCGAACCCTTATGAAGGTCTATTTCCAGATTACTCGAGTGAATGTTTTAAGGAGACCATTTCAATGCGACGTTTTTCCCAAATTGGTATGCGGGTTTTGATACCTGCAGTCAGTGTCACAGTCATTTTTTCCATTGCTCTTTTCTTTATTGGAAGCACCGTGTTGAATCATTTGGTTGAACAAAACTTCGATCGAATGGTTCTGTCAAAAACAATCGGCATCTCCAACAATGAGAAACGTGTCGGCGAAGATTTACTTGTAAAGGCTTCATTGTTCAGCCAGGCGACGGCTGTGCTGGGAGCTTATGAAACCGCTTATCAAGGTAATCTGAATCTCCCCGATGATCCGCAAATGGAATTGGCGCGTCAACAGCTCTATAACTATTTTGCATCTATAGAGAAAGGTCACCGGGTAGTCCGTGATGGCAAGTCGTTGCGCCTTCATTTCCACGTCCCCCCGGCTCGAAGTCTTTTACGCCTGTGGGATAAGAAGCAACACAAGAGCGACGATCTCAGTGCCTTTCGCTATTCAGTGGAAACTATCAGCAGAGATCACAAACCGATTGCCGGAATCGAAATCGGTCGGGGCGGGTTTGAAATTCGAGGAATAGTTCCGGTTATCGGCGAAAATGGCAAGTATTTGGGATCGGTTGAGGCGCTTTCCTCATTCGATCCTATCGTCAAGGACAGCATCAGCAATGAAAAAGAGTTTATTGCCGTCTACATGAAAAAGGAATTTCTGCCGCTGGCAAGCCAATTACAGGATGCCTCCAAAAACCCGGTCATTGGCGATTTTGTTTTCGTTTCATCAACTGAAAAACAAATCACGGATGCCGTTTTAAAACCGGAATTGCTGGAAGATGGACTGGCGGGCCAGAAGGTCCTTCGGGTTAATGACTATTTTACCTGCGTTTTTCCCATTAAAGATTTGAGCGGCAAACAAATCGGTGTAATGGCATATGTCGTAAATGCTCTTGATATGTACACGTTGATGAGAAAAATAGAAGGGGGAATGGTTGCACTGTGTATTGCACTGCTCCTTGCTATTATCGCACCGCTGTTTTTTAGCGTTCGGTCAGTTACCAAGCCCATCAACCGCACGATAACAATGCTTAAGGATATCGCCCAAGGTGAAGGTGACCTGACGATGCGCCTGGATGCCAAATCAAAAGATGAAATTGGTGAGCTTGGTCTCTGGTTCAACACCTTTATCGAAAAACTGCAGGGTATTGTTAAGCGGATAGCGGAGAATTCGAATAATGTCAACTCTTCCGCCAATCAACTTTCAACAATAGCCCGGGCATTGTCCGACAGCGCCATCGACACTTCGCAGAGAGCTGCCAATGTTGCGACCGCCTCGGAAGAGATGAGCGCCAACCTGAATAATGTGGCGGCAGCAATGGAAGAATCTGCCACCAACACCAATATGGTGGCCTCCGCAGCCGAGCAGATGAGTTCTACCATCACGGAAATCGCCGAAAATGCCGAGCGCGCCAGAATCGTCTCAAGTCGGGCGGTGGATCAGGCCAAAAATGCTTCCGAAAAAATGGGCGAGCTAGGCAGTGCAGCGCAAAAAATCGGCATGGTCACCGAAACAATTACAGAAATTTCCGAACAAACCAATCTTCTCGCTCTGAACGCCACCATCGAGGCTGCACGGGCGGGGGACGCGGGCAAAGGGTTTGCGGTAGTCGCCAACGAGATAAAGGATCTCGCCAAGCAGACAGCACAAGCCACCTTGAATATTAAACAGCAGATCGATGAGGTGCAGCGGACAAGCAAATTGACGGGTACCGAGATTGATCAGATTTCCGAGGTAATTAGCGGCGTCAACGAAATCGTCACGACAATTGCGGCAGCGGTTGAGGAACAGACGGCAGCGACGAGAGAAATCGCCGACAATATCGCCCAAGCCAGCAAAGGGATTCAGGAAGTCAATGAAAATGTCAGTCAAAGCTCAGCAGCGGCGGGTACTATCACCGACGATATCGGTAAGGTAAATCTTTCCGCAACAAATATTTCCGGGAGCGGCAAACAAGTCCAGAACAGTTCTGCAGGCTTGCAGCTGATGGCAGCAGAACTGAATACTATCGTTGGCAGCTTTAAGGTATGATTGTTGCTCTCCGTCTATAGACAGAGGTGCCGGATTCCCGGCACCTCCTGCCGGATTACGACCTGTTCGCCAGGAGCACCTTATCCACGCCGGCATTGACAACATGCGTGATGCCGAGATCCTGTCCTCCGGTTTCCTTCAGGAGTTCAGCGAGTCCATTCTCTAAATCCTGAAGGAGTTGGGCATAAGGAATTTCCTGGTTATTTCTCACACCGTTATAAATTTCTTGGGATTTCTCAGCCAATTCATTGATTCCGCATTGCAGCAAAACTCCTTTCAGCGAATGAACGGCAATGCTCAAAGATTCATTGTCCTTGTCCTTCAATGCCTGGTTCGCAACGATAAGATTTCTTGTAATACTTCCACGAGCGAGTTTCAAAAGCCTGGCAACCTGTTCCTCTCTTAATACATGGACAGAATTTAAGTACGTTACAACCCGTTGGGTGTTTATTTCCGGTGGCAGTGAGTTGTCCCTGGCTATGTTGCCCTCTTTCCCATCTTCTGACGCGTTTGCATCCCCGGCACAGCGTGCATGCGTTGAGGCAATAATTGACTGCAGCGTGGAAGCAAATTTATCCGGTTGAAATGGCTTGGTAATATAGCCATCCATCCCGGCAAGCCGGCATTTCTCCCTGTCTTCACTCATGGCGTAGGCGGTCATGGCAATAATCGGCAAATGGTTCCCCTGCAGTCTTTTTGCAAGAGAAGGGCCTGTATCGTCGGGTAATTCGATGGTCAGAGGTGTCCCCTGTTCCACAGACCGGATGATGGTTGTGGCCGAGAGGCCATCCATGATCGGCATTTGCACGTCCATCAGCACCACATCAAACGTATCTGATGTCAAGGCCATCAGGGCTTCCCGGCCATTAGCCGCGGTGGTGATCCGATTTCCCGATTCAAGCATCATGCGAGCCAGGTCGCGATTCATCTCGTTGTCATCGACAATCAGTATGTGCAAATCTTTGCTCATGACGGCCCGGCCGAGGTCTTGATCTGCCGTGTCTGCCGGGATTTGGTAAGATGATGGGTGCAGGCGAACGGTAAAATGAAAGGTGCTGCCGAGGTTGACCCTGCTTTCCACCCAGATGCGGCCTTCCATCAACTCGGTCAGCTGTTTGCAGATGGCCAGTCCCAAACCGGTTCCGCCGTATTTTCTCACGTACGAACTATCCGCCTGCTCAAAGGTATTGAAAATCAGGGAAAGTTTTTCCGGCGGAATGCCGATGCCGGTATCGTCCACGGAAAAATGCATGGTGACTTTTCCGTCGTCAGCTCCTGTGTTTTCAAGGGTCATACTGATGGTGATGGTGCCGGCGGGAGTGAATTTAGTGGCGTTACCTACCAGATTAAGCAGGATCTGCCGCAAACGGAGATCATCGCCGACAAAGACGGTGGGGCAGTCGTCCGGGAGTGCGAAGTGGAGCTTCAAGCCCTTCTCATTGGCGGCGCCATTCATGGTGGCCACAATACTCTCAAGAAGCCGATGCAGGTCAAAGGAGGTGCTGTTCAGCTGCAGTTGGCCGGCTTCCATTTTGGAGAAATCGAGAATGTCGTTGAGAATGCCAAGCAGACTTTCGGCCGAATGCTGCACCGTTTGCAGAAAGTCCTGCCTTGTATCTTCCGATTGTGCCTTCTTGGCCAGATGGGTCATGCCGATGATCGCGTTCATCGGTGTTCGTATCTCATGGCTCATATTGGCAAGGAACAGCGCTTTAGCCTGGTTGGCGCTTTCCGCCTCCTCCTTGGCCTGTTGCAGGGCCGCATTCTGCTCGGTAATTTTTTGCTGGCGCTGTTGCAGCCGCACGGTCATTTCATTGAAGGCCGCAGCAACATTGCGAATTTCATCCGGGCCGGTCAAGGCGAGACAATGTTCCTGATTCCCCAGGCTGATCTGTTGCACCCCTCGCTGCAGCTGCTCGATAGGCTGCAGGAATTGGCTATTGAGAAACCTGGTGATGATTGCCGCCAGCAGGGCGCTGACGACTGCCGCAGCCGCGAGAATGATTGCCAAGGCTCTTAGGCTGGCGGCGTGGGCTTCAACCAGAGGTAATTCGGTGACGGCAATCCAGGGGGTGCCGGGAACGGGGAGCATCGTGCCGATGACCTGCTCTCTATGGAAATTGCGATACGTACCGGACCATATTTCTGTGTTGGCACGGATCAACTTGATAAGATCTGAATGATCTTCCAGCTTGAGGTTGGCAAGAGCCACCTGGGGAGATGAATGGGCGATGACCCTGCCATCCCGGTTAATCAGGTAAGCAATGCCGGTCTTACCGAAGTGAAGATTGGCCAGGACTTCGTTCAAAATATGCACCCGCAGTCGGCTGGCGATCACACCACCATGTGGCGCGGGAACGGAAAAAAACAGATAGGAGTCGTCATTGACCTGCAACTGCCTGTTTCCGATGTAATTCTCGCCTTTACGGGCGGTGATGAACCAGTTCGATTGGGGAATGGTGAACAAATTGGCCAGGATGTTCTGGTCTTTTGGGGCATGGGCGATAACCCGACCCTGGGCGTCGACATGAACCAACTCTTGAAGAATGGGTTCCTTTTCCAGTAACTGTTCGAGTTCGCCGGAAATATCTGAAAATTTATCGAGGTCGAAAAGCTGCATGAGGTGCAGCAGATTTTTTTGTCGGCCGATGAAATTCTCGACGCTTTGCGCGACCCGCTGGGTTGCCTCACGCTGACGCCCCGTCCACCCCTCATATTCGGTTTGCCGCACCAGGAAATACAGGCCTGAGATGCCTGAGAGCATCAGAATAAACATGGCCACGCCGAATACCGTCAACAACTTACGGCGCAGACTGCCGGATACGCTCGATCGCTGTTTCGAATTCATTGGTCGCTGAGGTGTACGGGCGGAGCGGCAAGGAAGCGGTCCCATGCCTCTCTGTATAATGATTTTTCCGCTATCGGCAGCGGCAGAAAAAAATGGGCTTGGCGAAGTTCTTCAGCCGAAGGGAAAACCACCGGATCGTTCCGAACTTCAGGTCGAACCAGAGGAATGGCGGCGTCGTTGGCGGTGGGGTAATTCTTTTCATTGACGATCTGGGCGCTGATCTCCGGCCGGAGCAGGAAGTTGATGAAGGTCGCCGCAGTATACGAGTTGGGGCTGCTCGCCGGGATCACATAGTTGTCGCTCCACAGTGCGGTACCCTCTTTGGGGAGGATATACGAGACGGCCCGATTGGCAGCGTGGGCCGCCTGGTAGTCCAGGGGCCAGCCCAGAAGGATAACGGCTTCGCCGCTGAGCAGCCTGGCTACCGCCTTGGGTGTATCGACCTCTACCCAGCGGACCGTTTTTTTCAGCGCAATGAGGCGGTCGACAGCGGCATTGACTTCCATCGGATTTTCCGAATTCAGCTCGTGCCCGAGTGACAGAAGGGTTATTCCGATAAGTTCCCTTTCCTGGGGCCGTAAGGCCACCTTGCCGGTATAACGGGGATCCCACAGATCGTTCCAGCTGTTCACCGTGTTGCCGATGAGGTCGGTGCGGACCAGCAGTCCGGTTGTGCCATAGTGGTAGGGGACGGTGTAGAGATTGCCCGGGTCAATGGCCAGATCGCGAAAATTTGGGGAGATATTGGCAAAATTGGGGATGTGGTCAAAATCGATCCTGGCTAGCCGTTTGTCCGCCAACAACAAGGGAATAAACGGATTCTCCAGCACCGCCACATCGTAGACCTGGCCTTTTTGAATGTTCTCGACCGCTTCTTCCTGGGATTCGAAGGTGATGTAGTTGACCTTGACGCCATATTCTTTGGTAAAGGCATCAAGCACCGATCGGGGCATGTCATCCACCCAGTTGTAAAACACCAGCTCCTTGGCCAAGGTTGGAGCAGTCTTGTTCGGAGTATCCGTATTGTCGCATCCGTTGGCAAGACACAGAATAAGCAACCCGCAGAACAAGACCAGTCGGCTTCGCATGAACATGGATGAATGTTGCATTAGAATATATCCTGTTGCACCCAGTGAATAGCCGTCCGTCTACTTCGTGAACGAACGTAACTTAACAGGTCGAATTGTCAATTACAACGTCTTTCAAGATACTGAACTGTCAGCAAATTATTGGCCATCTTGGCTATTTTTCAAGCCTGGATTCCCACGTTGGTTTTTGAGTTTGCCCTTTCAACTGAAGAAAGGAAGAAGAGAATTGCTCAGTGCCGAATTATAACGTAGCTTGGTTGTGGAACGTAACATTGGGGGATTGGCTGGAATGATGAAGGCAGTGGCTGTGGCCAAAAAGGTCTGTTCAAGTCTTATTATTCTTACTTGATAAGTCGGCAATAACGTTTGATCAGATTTCTGCTGTTCTGTCGTTTTGAAGATGGCCGCCGGAAAAGAGCCATGTTCTTAATCTTTTGAACTCCTTTTTGGGGCGATAAAAAAAATTTCCCGCCAAAGCTCATGGCAGACACTCCCTTAATAATTTCCTGGAAAATTCATAAAACGGGCCAATAAAGCCGCGGCCAACTCTTTACTTGAAAAAGTCTACCGCTTCGCCAATTTTTTGTAAAGCTCACGGGAATTTTCCCTTATATCATTAGAGGTCACGCAGTCCGAGGCAACACGCTGATAAATGAGGAAGTGAATATGAAAATAACTACCCTGATCGAGAACAAGCCAAGCAAAACCGATTCAAACCTTGTGGCGGAATGGGGATTGTCCCTCCACATTGCGTTTAACGGTCATGACATTCTCCTCGACACAGGCGCTTCCGGGGCATTTGCCAGGAACGCCGGGCATCTTGCCGTTGATATAGCTTCCATCGACGCCGCGGTCTTGTCTCATCATCATTATGACCACGGAGGAGGGCTCCGTCAGTTTTTTGAGTTAAACTCGAAGGCGAAGGTTTATCTGGGGGAACCGCCCGCCGGGGACTGCTTCGGCAAGGCATTCGGATTTCTCAATAAATACATTGGCCTGGATAAGACACTTGCGATTGATTACGCAAAGAGGTTTGAGACTATCCGCCAGCCTGCCGAGATACTCCCTGACGTTTTCCTCATCCCCCGTGTCCATTGCAGCAACGCCAAACCCGCTGGTAACAAACATCTCTTTTTGAAAAAAGATCATGCCTTCACGCATGATGATTTCGCTCACGAAATCATCATGGTCATAAAAGAAAACGGCAAGCTCGCAGTTTTTACGGGTTGCTCTCACAACGGCGTGCTCAATATCCTGGATACGGTGACTTCAATGTTCAAAGGAGTCCCTGTCAAGGCAGTAATCGGGGGTTTTCATCTTGTAGCGATGCCAATATTCAATGTAATGGCGGAGAGCAAACGAGTAGTGCGGGACCTTGCAAGGTCGATCCTGGATTATCCCGTAGAGGTAACCTATACAGGGCATTGCACGGCTACCCAAGCATTTGGGGTGCTCAAATCCGTAATGGGGGATCGTATCACAGAGATCGAAACAGGCAGTCGCTTTGACGTCTGAAACAATTCAGTATGCCGCTTGATGCAAAAGCGGATTCGATCCCCTTGATCATGGTGTTACCAGGTGACGATCTTACTCCCGGCACCTACTCTGCTGTTGCGGCCCTCCTCTTCAAGGACCACCCCTTCCAGATGAGATAGATGGAAGGGTAGATGATCAGCTCGAGAATGGTCGAGGTGACAACCCCGCCGACCATCGGCGCGGCGATCCGCTTCATGACGTCGGCGCCGGTGCCGTGGCTGAACATGATGGGGATGAGGCCGGCGAGGATGACGCTGACTGTCATGATCTTCGGCCTGATCCGCTGCACCGCCCCTTCCATGATGGCGTCCTTCAAGTTCTGCAGGGTCTTGAGCCGTCCTTCTTTTTTCCACCGCTCGTAGGCCAGCTCCAGGTAGAGGAGCATGACGACGCCGGTTTCCGCATCGAGCCCGGCGAGGGCAATGATCCCCACCCAGACGGCAATGCTCAGGTTGTAGTTGAGCAGATGCAGCAGCCAGAAGGCGCCGACCAGGGAAAAGGGCACGGCCAGCAGCACAATGGCGGTTTTGATGAGCGAATTGGTGTTCAGATAGATGAGCACAAAGATGATGAAGAGGGTGAGGGGGATGACGATCTTCAGCCGCTCCGCCGTCTTGACCATATATTCATACTCACCGCTCCATTCGAGGCGATAGCCGTGCGGGATCTTCATGCTCGCCACCCGCTCTTTGGCCTCGGCGACATAACCGCCGACATCCCTGCCGGAAAAATCGATATAGACATAGGAGGCGAGCAAGCCTTCCTCGCTCTTGATCGCGGTCGGACCTTTCACTACTTTGATATCGGCCAGTTCGCCGAGCGGCACCTTCTGGATCCGGGCCGGAGTCCGGAAGTTGACCGGGCTGGTATATCTCGCTTGATTGGTGTCGGCCATACCGCTGCCGCCGCCCGCGGCCGGCTCGCCGCCCATCGATACCGGCACCAGCACCCTGGCCATTTGATCGATACTCTGACGGAAGTCGCGGGCATAGCGAATGTTTATCGGATAACGCTCGCGTCCTTCGACGGTGACGGTGAGGTTCATGCCGCCGATGGCCGTCTGGATTACCTCATTCACGGATTCCAGGGTCATGCCGTAGCGGGCGATGGCCTCGCGCTTCACCACGATGTCGATGAAGTAGCCGGTGGTCAGCCGTTCGGCATAGGCGCTCCGGGTGCCCGGCACGTCGCGCAGCAGTTCCTCGATTTCCAGGCCGATCCGTTCGATCTCTTCCAGTTTCGGCCCCAGTACCTTGATACCTACCGGCGTCCTGATCCCCGTCGCCAGCATGTCGATGCGCGCCTTGATCGGCATGGTAAAGGAGTTGGCGACACCGGGGATGTTGAGGATCGCGTTCATCTCGTTTTTCAGGCCTTCGACCGTCATACCCGGCCGCCATTCGGACTCCGGTTTGAGGGTGATGACCGTTTCGAACATCTCCAGTGGCGCCGGGTCGGTGGCCGTTTCCGCGCGGCCCGCCTTGCCGAAAACCTGGGCCACCTCGGGGATCTGCATAAGGAGCTTGTCCTGGAGCTTCAAGAGCTTCGACACCTCCGAGATGGAGGCGGCCGGCACTGTTACCGGCATGTAAAAGAGCGAGCCCTCGTACAGCGGCGGCATGAATTCGGAGCCGAGTTTCTTGATGGGGATGTAGGTTGCGGCCATGATGCCGATGGCAAGCAGGATCACCAGCCACTTGAAGCGCAGGGCCAGATGGGCGAAAGGCTCATAGATCTTGCGGAGCAGCAGGCTGATCGGGTGGCGCTCCTCCGGATAGACCCGGAAGAGGTAGCCGATAAGCGGTATTCTGGTGATATAAGGAACCTTCTCGTGAATGAGCGCGATCATCAAAACCGGCGTGATGGTCACCGCCAGAAACGAGGCGAAGAGCATGGCAAAGGTTTTAGTAAATGCCAGCGGCTTAAACAGTCGCCCCGCCTGGGCCTCAAGGGTGAATACCGGCAGGAAGGCCACAGTGATGACCAGGAGCGACAAAAAGAGCGAGGGCCCCACTTCCTTTGCCGCCTCGATGATGACCTCCATTCGGGGGCCGGGCTTGCCGGCCTTGATCCACTCCTCCAGTTTTTTGTGGGCGTTCTCGACCATGATGATTGAGGCGTCGACCATGGCGCCGATGGCGATGGCGATGCCGGACAGGCTCATGATATTCGAGGTGACGCCCATGAAGTGCATACCGATGAACGACATGATGATGGCGAGCGGCAGGGTGAGGATGACCGCAAGGGCGCTCGGCAGATGGAAGAGAAAAACGACGCAGACGGCGCTCACGGCAATCGACAACCGGATGATCTCTTCCTTCAGGGTATCGATTGAGCGGTGGATCAGATCGGTCCGGTCGTAGGTGGTGACGATCTTGACGCCAGGCGGGAGACTCGGCGCGATATCCTGGGCGATCTTTTCCTTCACCCGTTCGAGCACCGACAGCACGTTCTCGCCGAAGCGGACGATGACGATGCCGCCGGCCACCTCGCCTTTGCCGTCAAGTTCGGCCAGGCCCCGGCGGATGTCCGGGCCGAGGCGGACCTCAGCGATGTCGCGGACCAGGATCGGCGTCCCGCTCCCGTCCGAGCCCACGGCGATCAGCTCTATGTCCTTGATTTCCTTGATGTATCCCCGGCCGCGGATCATGTATTCGATGCCGGAGAATTCGATCACCCGGCCTTCGACGTCCTTGTTGCTCTTCCTGATGGCGTCCATCACCTTGCCGATCGGGATATTGTAGGCGAGCAGCCGGTTGGGGTCGATGACGACCTGGTACTGTTTGACGAAGCCGCCGATCGAGGCGACCTGGGAGACGCCGGGTACGCTCTCCAGGGCCAGCTTGATATTGTAGTCCTGCAGCGAGCGGAGCTGGGCGAGATTCTGCTGGCCATTCTCGTCGACCACGGCGTAGGAAAAGCCCCAGCCGACGCTCGTCGCATCGGGGCCGAGCACCGGATTGACGTCGGCCGGCAGCTTGCTGCGAACGCTCTGCAGGTATTCGAGGATCCGGCTGCGCGCCCAGTAGATGTCCGTGCCTTCATCGAAGATCACGTAGATGAACGAGCTGCCCTGATAGGAGAAGCCGCGCACCACCTGGACTTTGGGCGCGGCGAGCAGCGTCGAGGTAATGGGGTAGGTGATCTGATCTTCGATCAGGTCGGGCGACCGGCCCATCCATTCGGTGAAGATGATGACCTGGGTCTCGCTGAGATCCGGGATGGCGTCGAGTGGCGTCTGCTTGAGCGACCACCAGCCCCAACCGGTGAAAAAGGCCACCATCAGAAAGATGATGAAACGGTTGCGGGCGGAAAATTCGATGAACCTGGCGATCATTACTGCACCACGCCTTTCAACCGCGCCTCCGAATCGAGGAGGAAATTGGCTTCGGACGCCACTTTATCGCCTGCCGCAAGGCCTTCCGTCACCTCGATAAAGCCGCCAGCCCTGAGGCCGGTCGTCACCTCGCGCGGCTCGAACGATCCTTCCTGGTCGACATAGACCAGGCGTTTCTCGCCGGTATTGATAACCGCTGCCTCGGGAATGGCCAGTTTTTCGCCTAAATCGATGAAGATTTCGACATCGCTGTACATCTGGGGCTTGAGCAAACCGCCGGGGTTGGGAATGGTGAACCGGGCCTTGGCGGTCCGCGTCTCGCCGGCGAGCGTCGGGTAGAGGTATTCGATGGTCGATTCGAATTCCTGGCCTGCAAAGTAGCTGAGGCTGATCTTCGCCTCCTGGCCGATTTTGACAAAGGGCAGGTCGTATTCATAGATGTCGGCAACTACCCAGACGGTAGAGAGATCGATGACATCGAGCAGCTTTTCCCCAGCCATGACCCGCATGCCCTGCAGCGCCGCCTTGTTGAGGACGTAGCCGCTGGCGGGGCTGACGATGGTCAGCGTCCGGATCGGTTTGCCGGTTTTCGCGATCCTGTCGATCTGGGCCTCCGAGATATCCCAGAGTCGCAGGCGCTGGCGGGTGGCTTCAAGCATGGTTTCGGCGTCGCGGGCAAGCATTTCGGAGATGCCGGTGGAACCGCCGTAATAATTGGGCCGGCGGCCTGCGGCATCGTCGGTTTTTCTCGTCCATTTGAGAACGTTTAAAAATTCCTGCTGGGTAGCGTAGAGTTCGGGGCTGTATATCTCGGCCACCGGTTCGCCGCGCTTGACGAGATCGCCGGTGGCATTGATATAGAGCTTTTCGATCCAGCCCTCGATCTTGGTGTTGACCGTGGTCAGCTTCCGCTCGTCATACTCGATGCGGCCGATGGTGCGGATCTGCCGCTGCAGCGGCCGGATTTCGGCGGTCGCTGTCTTGACGCCGATCAGCTGCTGCCGGTCGGTCGGCACCTCGATGGTTTTGGTCTCGAATTCGGCCCACGGGTCGTCGGCCGGCTTCTCGGGCGCCGCGGGCGGTGCGCCGCCATGCCCCTCGTGACCGGTCTGCGCCTGGGCGAGCACTCCCGTGAGTTGGGGGACGGACGAAAAAATGAATACGGCAAACAACGAAGCGAGGATTCTCTTTCTCATTGCATATTCTCTGAGGCTGGTGGTTGCGCCTCTGTTGCAGTTTCCGTCCCGAGCAGCGCCTCGATCCTGGCGACTGCTTTGCCTTTTTCGGTAAACTTTTCCCAGTACGCCAGCTCGTAATCGATGAGGTTTTTCAGCCGGCTGATCACCGTAAAGGCCTCGGTTTTGCCGTTCACGTAGCCGTTCAGGGCGAGTTCGAAATCCTGATACGTCTTGGGGATGAGACCCGTCTTGAACAGTTCCATGAGCTTGTCGGAACTCTCGGTCATGGCGAAGTTGTCCCTGAGCGCTGCGACCAGCATCAGTTTTGCCGAAGCAAGTTCCTGCTGCGCCTCGATGCGCTGAGCTTTTGCTTCGCTGACGGCCTCGCGTTGTTTGGTCTTGTAGTAGAGCGGAATGTTGAGACTCGTGGTGATGCTCCACATATCCTCAAATTCCGACGTGCCTTTCTGGCCGACTTGGCCGGTGACGGTAAAATCGGGATAATATTCCTTCTCCGCCATGGCGATTCTGGCCTCGGCGGCGGCGATCATCCGTTCCTTGCCGGCGATGATCGGCGAATGGCCGGTGGCGAA
>MGTI01000084.1 GCA_001799365.1 Desulfobacterales bacterium GWB2_56_26
CATCCTTGTTTTTCACACTGTCTACCAAAAGAATCCTGGCGGCATACGATTGAAGGATTTCGATGGTTGCTTCTTCGTATTGCTGGAGCACCATTGCCCCCATGCGGGCCACAACTCTGTCCGATCCTAAAGCCTTTTCATGGACGCTCTGAAATTGTTTCTGCGCCAACAAGGCACCTCCTCCCGAGATGAGAGTAAACAGTACAACAAGGGTGAGGAGGATCGAAGGAGGGTTGGTAAGTTTTGTGCGATGAGGAAGGGGCCAAATCATTGCAGGTTAGCCTCCTGGCAGTGCCGAGGCCAAAGTTAGTTGATCTTTTGGGAAATACTTGATGCATAGCAATCATAATAGACACTGCACATGCGGGAGGCAACGAACATAGCCGAGACGGGATTCGTATCGAGTTAGACGGTCGGAGGTTAGCAGTGCCGCAAAGAACTGAAATGGCGGGTGATCTGAAAATGGGGGAGCCTCATTTTCAGTCACGTCTCATTGTAAAGCATAACAAAAAAAGGAATTCGAATAGTAATGAAAATTACTTCAAAGGAACTGGAGAAGGTGTATACCGGAGAGATAAGTCCGCACCCTCAAACTCCTTCTATTTAAGAGATCGTAAGAAGCTGCCGCGTTTCATCGGATCTTTTCTCGAGCCATTCGGTGAAGATGGCGATATCCATGGGCTTGCCGTAGAGGTAGCCTTGGCCGTAGTGGCATCCAAGGTTGCGGAGAAAGGTTTCCTGGCTGGGCGTCTCGACCCCTTCGGCGACGATGGTCAGTTCGAATTGTCTGGCCATGAGGACGATGGTCTCGATGAGTTTTTCGTCGTCCAGGTCAGTGCCGATGCCGGAGACGAAGGACATGTCGATTTTCAGGGTGTGGCGGGGGATCTGTTTCAGGTACTGCAGTGAGGAATAGCCGGTGCCGAAATCGTCGATCGAGATCTTGAAGCCGAGTCTGTCAAGCTGGTCGAGGATCCGGCGGGATTGTTCGACGTCTTTCATCAGGGAGGATTCGGTGACCTCCAGTTCGATGAATCTCGCTGGCAGGGTGCTCTTCTCCTGAATCTCCACCAGCTCTTCCAGGAAATTGGGGCTTTGCAGCTGTGAGGGGGCGAGGTTGACGGAAACCGTCAGCGTATGGCCCTGCGCGAGAAGCTTTGCAGTCTCGCGGAAGGCCTGTTCGTAGATCTGTTTCGACAGGGGAACGATCAGGCCGGATTGTTCCGAGATCGGGATGAAATCCGCGGGGCTGATCAGCTTGCCGGCCGATTGCCATCTGGCCAGGGCCTCCATGCCGATGACCTTGCCCGAAAAGAGATCCACTTTCGGCTGAAAGTAGGGGAGAAACTCGCGATTTTCCAGGCCTGACCTGATTCTCCCCAGGTAGTACAGCTTCTTCTTCACCTCGGTTTCCATCTCCAT
This sequence comes from Desulfobacterales bacterium GWB2_56_26, assembly GCA_001799365.1. Lineage (GTDB taxonomy): Bacteria > Desulfobacterota > Desulfobulbia > Desulfobulbales > Desulfocapsaceae > Desulforhopalus_A. The sequence continues at coordinate 1,423 of MGTI01000084.1, forward strand.
ACTGAAGAAGGAGGAGCTGTTGCCCTGGATCTGCATGGCGCTGTAGAGGGCTAGGTCCGCCCGTTTCAGCAGGTCTTCTTTGGTCTCGGCATCGGAGGGAAAGATGGCGATCCCGACACTGAGGGTCATATAGATCTTCTGCGCTTCTACAAAAAAGGGCTCCTCGACCTTTTCATGCAGCCGGGCGACGACCGGCAGGATATGCTCCACCTCTTTCGTCAGATTGTGGAAGAGCAGCACGAATTCATCCCCGCCCATTCTCCCGAAGGTATCCTCCACCCGCACCGTCGGCAGAATTCTCGCGACGAACTCCTTCAGGACAAGGTCGCCGACCTCATGGCCGCTGGAATCGTTGATGGTCTTGAAGTTGTCGAGATCGAGGATCATGCAGGCAATGACCCCGCCGTGCCGTCTGCAGGCCGAAAAGGCCTGATGCATGCGCTCGAGCACCAGCAGCCTGTTGGGAAGCTCGGTCAGATGGTCGTGATAGGCGAGGAACTGAATCCGCTCCTGCTGCCGGACGACGGTGGTAATATCGTTGAAGACCGCGGCATAATGGCTGGTTTGGCCGTTCTGATCGCGGACCGCAGAAATAGTCAGCCATTCCGGGTATATATCGCCATTCTTCCGCTTATTCCAGATCTCTCCGGTCCAGAAGCCCTTCTCCTGGATGCTTGCCCACATTTCCTGATAGAATTCCGGGGGGTGGCGGTTCGATTTCAGGAGCTTCGGGTTGCTGCCGATCGCCTCCGCCGCGGTGTAGCCGGTAATCTTTTCAAAGGCCGGATTCGCCTGGATGATGGTTCCCTGAGCGTCGGTGATCGAGATCCCTTCAACGATGTTGAGAAACACCTCCTTGAAGATGGAGAGATCGAGAGCGGTCTGCTTCTGCTCCTCAAGGAGTTCCGCCAGCCTGCGGTTGGACTCGTGGAGATGGCGGACGTAGTTGCGAAAATAGTCAGACAGTTCCTCGATCTCGTCTTTCTCCGTCGACGCCGGGAGGATAGGCCGGGGTTCGTCCGAATGGCTGGAGAGGTGGGCGAGCAGGCGGTTGAGCGGCGCGGTGATCGACCTGCTGAGGTAAATGGAGACAACAATGCTGGCGACAACGGCAACAGTAAAGAGGCAGAGAAAGATCCTCCGCAGGGTTGCCAGCGGGGCGTAAAAATCTTCGATGGTTCCGGTGGCGACGACCAGCCAGCCGAAATTGTCGAGGGTCGAAAAGACGGCGATCTTCTCCCGCGTCACGCCGGACCGTGGATCGACCCCGTCGTAGGTCTGCCTGCCTTCTTTCGTTTCGATGAAACCCTGCAGCAGGTCGGCGTTTTCTTTCGGCAGGTTATGGATGTTCCCCTTGAGATAGGGGTGGGCGAGGATCTCTCCCTGCCGATCGAAGATCGCCAGGTAGCCTTCTCTGCCGATCTTGACCGCCAGGACCTCGTCCCGGATATCGGCGATGTTGACCAGTTGGGCGAGTTCATCCCGGTAGGCAGTCACGGAGATGATCCAGTCCCACGGAGCGAAATATTCCATCGCGAGGATCTTCTGCCTCGGCTCCGCCTCGCCGGGATTCTGCCATTCGTATTCCAAAAAACCCTGCTTGCGTTCGACCTGCATCCTGGCGAGCCAGTGTTCGTGCATGTCGGCTCCCTCCATCTCCTTTTTGGGGTGGACGGCAAGATGGCCGGCGGAATTGATGATATAGATATAGCCGGAGCTTGCGAGCCGCTGGGCGAGGAGAATGTCCCTCGCTCGCAGTTGGGCTTCCTGCCGGCTGAGCCGGCCCTCCTTTTCCTGACGGTGCAGGTCCTCGATGACGTTCCGGTTCTGTTCCGCCAGCGAACGGAGGTAACTGCGGGTGGAGAGGGTGGCCGAGGTTTCGACAACCTGCCTGGCTCCGGCAACGGTGCTGTGCAGGTTTTCTTCGAGACGTTCGTTGAGAATGTTCTGGATGAGGACATAGAATATCCAGGTGCCGAAGAAGAACAGCGAAAACAGGACCCCGGAAAGAGTGATGAAGATCTTATAACTCAGCCTGGATTTATTGAACATCGTCATTGGAAACCGAGGAAAAAACGTCAAAAAGTCGCGGAGCAGCCAGATGTTACAGCATATCCCAATAAAACGATCCCTGTCAAATCGTTAAGGGGGATACTTTTTGCGTATAATTGAAATGGCGCAGCCCGTGTCCTGGCCTGGGAAAATCTGCTAATATCATTATTGTGATGTTCGGGCACCATGTATTTCGGTTCGCTCGCTTTCCCATCAGGAGCTGTGTCATGAATTTTCTCCTACTTCTCGCAATCTCCATTCTCATCATCGTTTTCCTGTCTGTCCTCGACCTCGGTTTGGGGATCCGCAGCATGATGGCGTTGAGCAAAGTCTCTCCGATCCGGGATGAAGCGGCGCCGATGGTTTCGGTTGTTGTTCCCGCCTGTAACGAGGAGGCAAAAATCGAATCGGCGATTCGTACGCTGTTGCAGCAAGATTATCGTAATCTCGAAGTCATTGCGGTGGACGATCGTTCCCGCGATGCCACCGGCCCGATCCTGGAGAGGCTTCGGCAGCAGCATCCGGATAAACTGCAGGTCTTTCATCTGGAAAATCTTCCGCCGGGCTGGCTGGGCAAGAGTCATGCCCTCAAGTTCGGGGCGGAGCATGCCCGGGGTGAATATCTCCTCTTCACCGATGGCGATGTCCATATGGCAGAATCGACAATTTCACGAGCAATGGGACATATATGTCGAGAAAAACTGGACCATATCTGCCTTCTTTTCAGGAATTCCTCCCCAGGCATCCTCCTCAACAGCCTGATGCTCGATGCCGGCACAGGCCTCCTCCAATGCTTCAGGCCGTGGCGAGCAAAACTCAGCTCTTCCTGGAATTATATGGGGATCGGGGCATTCAACCTGTTGCGCAGGTCCGCGTACGAAAGTGTCGGCGGTTTCGAAACGATAAAGATGCATCCCGTCGATGATATCATGCTGGGCAAGGTAATAAAGCGACATGGCTTTCGCCAGGAATGCCTGCTCGGCTACGATTCGGTCAGTGTCCCGTGGTATGAGACCGTCGGGCAGATGGTAGAGGGCTTGCTGAAAAATGTCCTGGCCGTCATTCACTATAGATTTTTTCTCGTGCCGCCACTTCTGGTCATCCTTTTTCTTTTAAATATCTTCCCTCTCTGGGGCATGGTGCTTTTCGACGGCCCGGTCCGGATTATTTTCGGTCTGGTCATGATGATAAAAGTGACGGCATATTACGGCGGCACCCGGCTGCTCGGCATCTCGCCCTGGTGTGCTTTGGGGACATTGATCAGCCCCTATCTTATCTTCTATATTTATGTCAAAGCTACGTGGCGGAATGCACGGGATAACGGCATCTACTGGCGTGGCACTCACTATTCTCTCGCCGAGTTGCGCAGCAATGAAAAATTGCTCTTCTGATCTTTGGCCGCGGGGTCATTCTTTGCTTGATCGGTTGATTTCTTCGCGGTAATGATTGTAATCTCAAAGGAGCAGGATTGTCCGAGGCGGTTCGATGACCAGGTAGGCTATCAAGATGAAGGGAGGTTTAAGACCAAATGAAAAAGATACACGTTGCCGCGGTTTCGCTCATGCTGCTGCTTTCGTCGGTGATCTTTACCGGCCAATCACATTCCGCCACCGATGATGACGAAAGCATCACCCCATCGGCAAGTCCCAAGAAAGTCGACATGCGGCAAATGAAAACCGGCAACCTCCCCGCAAGCTTGGCAGGCAAAAGGGTGATCACTGCGGAACAACTGCAAAATGCCGGAATCGTCGGCAAGACTGGAAAAAACAACCAACCCGTCGTTATCGTCACCGAATCCCAGCCGGGCGTGAAGACGGGGAAATTCCTTCAATCTAACAAGAATGCGAATAACAATACCGTGCAAATTCCGGGCGTCCCCGGCGGGGTCGTTATTCAGGAGGGGAGCGAGAAAAAAAACCACAAGAATATCAATAGCCGAACTGACGAAATATTAGGGGGAGGGGACAATTTTTGAAGTCGCCATGGAGAGGGCGAAAGAGATGATCGATACGGAACTTGCCATGGCGGATCAGGAATAGATCGTCAATTTCCGCAAAAAGCCTGCAGGGGGTCTCTCGCTTCTTGCAGGCTTTTCTATTTTTCCTGCGGGATTTATGTTCTTACAGGGTCCGTTTGTACGTAAGCAGTCGCTCTTCAAGTGTACCGGTGTGCAGTTCGAAGAGGTGATTGTCGAAATCGTAGAAATAGAGAGAAGTTCCTTCCCCCGGGATCCGTGGCCGTTGTTCTCGGAACTCGACCCCCGCATTCTCCAGCCGAAGTTTATACTCCGCTATTTCTGACGCAGGAATCCTGAAGGCAATATGATTGTAACTTCTTTCCGATATTGCCGAACCCTCCATAATCGCAATCCAGTTTCCGGCCAGGAGGAAGAATTTTTCTTTAGACAGTGAAAAGTGCTGTTCTCCACTCGAATAGACTTCCTTCGCGCCAAGAATGGAGACAAAAAGGTCCGCTGTACGATCAAGATCTTGAACGATGAGTGTGATATGACTGATGCCCAGGATTGCCATTTTTGGTCAGTTGTATATTTCGTTCATTTTTTGCTGCAGAAGGTGCTTGTTCGTGTATTCATTTAGCCGAATCATGCCTGAAACTCCAGGAATATCCCGACCATTTATCGATACCAATCTGCCGGAGAAAACCGGTAAGTCCTGATTTAGCGGGGAGGGAACTGGGCGAGAACGGCAGTGACCAGTTTGTCGACAAAAGCGGTTGTTTCTTCCTGGGTAGAATACATATCGACTCTTTCCGATCCGATTCCGCGCCAGATCAAAGTTTCCGACACGGCATCATAAAAATCGATGGCGAGAATCCCCACATCATATTGATTGATATCGACATAATTGCCGAAGCCAAGTTCACTGTACCTGGAGCGCCGACCCAAGCCGACACCGAAATGGGGGCCGTACGGCTCGGATTCGAGCCTGGTTTGAATGGAATAGGAATAGCTTATCAGTAAATTTGCCGGCGCCTTTTGCATGTAGCCGCGCAGTACCAGGAACCTGTCGATCGCCTGATGAAACCGCTCGTGGAGCAGGGGATTGTCGACCCGGATGTCGGTCGATTCCTGCCCGGTAACTACCGTCTTCCAGGTATAGGTATGATAATGGGAAAAATCGATGTCGGTCCTGTAATCCTGGCTGACCCGGACCGTGGAACAACCGGAAAACAGCAGCAAGATTCCCAGGATTGCGGCTCTCACCTTCATCAAGCGACCTCCGGCTGTTGCTGAAACCTGGCAAAATACTTCTAGGTGTAGAGGAGGATTCCGTCTGACTACCATAATAATTTTACCGGGCATTTGCCACTGCTGACCGGAGGGTCGGCGACTTCATTTGTCGCTTGTAGAATAAAAAGCCTGCAGGAACATGAAAATCCTGCAGGCCTTTTTGCCTCCCCCCCCCCGGGGGGCGGCCTCGATCGTCAGATCAAGGCCCGGTCATTGAAACTTCTCCTCTACCTTCCCGCCAGATCCATCGGAATATCCCCCAAACCCCGGTCGATATCGGTGGTGATGCCGGTCATGGTCTTGCAGGCTTCGCCTTTTTTGAAGGTCAGGGTATAGCTGCGGTTATCCGGCAGCTCTTTCAGCCAGAAGTCGCCGAAGTTGTTGGTGGTCTCGGTAAAGGTCTCGCCGGTGGCGTCGTCGGTGAGCGTTGCGGTGGCGCCGATGATGACCTCCTGGGCGACCGGGTCGTAGAGGGTGCCGGCGACGAACTTCTTAGGCAGGCCCTTGTAGTAGACCCGGGCTTTCGTGCCCGCGCCCGGGTTCAGCAACTCCGCATCTTTAATGAAATCCCGGAAATCTTCCTCCTCGCCGAACTGCAGGGCCTCGGTCGGGCACTGGTCGACGCAGCGGGGGACAGTCCATTCCTCGTCGTTGTCGAGGAGGTGGGTGCAGCCGGTGCACTTCTGAGCGATATTGAGCATCTCGTTCATGAAGATCGCATGGTGCGGGCAGGTATCGATGCAGAGCTTGCAGCCGATGCACTTCACCGGATCGATCATGACGATGCCGTCGTCGCGCTTGTAGATCGCCTCGGCCTTGCAGTCTTCGATACAGGGTGCATCGTCGCAATGCTGGCAGAGCTGCGGGACGTAGCTGACCTTGACATGGGGCACATGGCCGCGGACCTGCTCGGTGATGCCGAGCCAGAACTGGCCGGTATCGGGCTGGGGCTTGGCGTAGGGCGTCCAGTCGTTGCCGACATGCTCGTCTTTGCAGGCGATCTGGCAGCAGTAGCAGCCGTTGCAACGGGTGAGATCTATCGTAAATACTTTCATTGTTTTTTACCTCCGTCGACTATCCAGGCATCGACCCTGAGGCCTGCGGCCGGGTCGTATTTTCGCGCAAAGGCATCGGGGAAATCCCGCCGCCATTTATCCATTTCCTCGCCGGTCACCTTCTGCACTTCGACCAGATATCCGCCGCCGATCTGGCCGACGCAGTTCTCAGAGGTGATCGCCCCGGGGGTGATGGTGTTTATCGCTCCGCCGCGCTCGATCTCGCCGGTCTTGATCGGATCGTGACGGGCGCCGTGATCGATGTAGGCGACTCCCGGCCGCACCCGCTCGGTGACATAGGCGCCGGCCAGCACCACGCCGCGTTCGTTATAGATCTTGACGATGTCGCCGTTTTTAATGCCGCGCTTTTCGGCTTCCTGGGGGTGCATCCAGCACGGTTCGTATTTGTAGCCGTCCGGTCCGGTGACCTTCATGGTCGGAGTCTCGCGGGTCCAGGTGATGTCGTCGCATTGGGCGTGCACGCGCCAGCGGCCGTGGTTGGACATAATGAGCAGCGGGAACATCTTGGCGCGATGGCTGGTCAGCCGCTCGTCGTGGTTGTGGCTCTTTTCCACCCATTTCGGGATCGGGCCGCGCTCTTTGTCGTTCGGGAAGGCTTTGGCCAGGGCCTCGGAGTAGAATTCGAGTTTGCCGGTCGGGGTGTTGAGCTTGTGCTTTTCCGGATCCAAATAAAATTCGCGGAATCCCGGCGGATCGTTCTCCCAGTCGGGGGCGGTATTGTAGATCCAGTAGCCTTTCTCCTTCAGCTGCTCCCAGGAGACCAGCTTTTCGCCGCCCATGTAGCCCCAGATGGCCTTCTGCAGATCCTCGGTGGTCTTGCCCTCGGTCATCTGCTCTTCCATGCCCGGGAACTGCTTGGCCACTTCGAGCACGCACTGAGCGTCGCTTTTCGATTCGCCGACCGGTTCGATGGCCTTTTCCATGATCATAATGTTCGGCTGCACCGTGCCCTGGCGGATGTTGGTGACGATGTCGTCGACCTCCATATGGGTGTTGGCCGGCAGGACGATGTCGGCGTAGACGCAGTCGTTCTCAAACCACGGGTGCTGGGCGACGAAGAACTCGATCTCCGGGCTGCGCATGGCCAGCTCCGTCTCGTTGCCGTAGTTCCAGCAGGTTATCCGGCAGGGGCTGTCGGCCCAGATCATGTGGATCTTCGAGCCCTGTTTCTCCTTTTCGATGGGGAAGGTGTACTCGACGAATTGGTCGTGGGTGAGCGCATTTTGGGCGCCCGTGCCGCGGAAAGTGATCGGCTCGGTGGCAAAAATGGCGTTCTGGATCAGGGTCTTCGGAATGACCTGCTGCTGCCAGGCGGAAACCGCGCTTAAAACCGGCAGGGCGAGGCGCTCCTCGATCTCCGGGTTCCAGAAGAAGGTGCCGCCGAGGCCCTCTGCCCGCGGCAGGCCGAAGTAAGTGAACTGGTGCTGATGGACGCCGGGGCCGCCCAAGCCCTGCATGCCGAGAAGAATACACTCGAGCCGCGCCGGTTCGTGGGAGAAGGGTCCGCGGATGAAACCGCCGCCGAAATAGTGGGCGATGGAGGTGGTTTTAGCGGCAAATTCGCGGGCCAGCGCCTTAATGGTCCAGACCGGCACTCCGCACTTCGGCGAGGCCCATTCCGGATTCTTGGGCACGTTGTCCTCTTTGCCGAGCACGTAATCGGCGACTTTATCCATGCCGACGGTATGAGTCTCGACATACTTCTTGTCGTAGGTGCCTTCGGTCAGCCACATCCAGATGATGGCGAGTTGTAAGGCCGCATCGGTATTGGGCAGCACCGGAATCCACTTGTCGGCGTGGATGGCCGCGCCGTAGTTGCAGTCGGGACAGATGTAGACCTGCTTGATGCCGACCTCGGCGAAATAGTAGCAGAGGCGGCTGGCGAACTGGCCGACGAAGCCCCAGGGCGTGGTTTCCGGGTCGCAGCCCCAGAACAGCACCATGTCGGAATGTTCGATGGTGTCTTTGACGATATTGGCCGCCGGATACATGATGCCCTGGGCACCCTGGCCCCAGACGTGTTTGGCGCCCCAGTACCAGCCTTCCCAGCTGTCGGGGTTGCGCACCTGCAGGGTGAAGCCGCCCAGGTATTCGAGCAGGACGCCGGGATGGCCGTGCGGGGTGTTGATGGTCTTGCATTCGCCGTGGCCGTCGCCCTGCATGAGGATCGCATTCGGCCCGTACTCCTTGTGCACCCGGCGGATTTCGCCGGCGATGAGTTTGGCCGCCTCGTCCCAGGAGATGCGGACGAACTTGCTCTTGCCGCGATTCTGGGGATTGCGTTCGCCGTTCGGGTCCCAGTCGATTCGCTTCATCGGGTAGGGGACGCGGTTCGGCGAGTAGACCCGCTTCTTATAGCCGAGGGAGAAGGGGCCGGGCAGGGATTTCCAGGCGGGTTCGAGGATCTTGCCGTTGCGCTCCATCTTCCATTGCCGGACCTCTTCCTTTTTGTACTTCCACCCGTAGCGTAGCGGGCGGACCCTGACGATCTTGCCGTCCTTGACGTCTACCATCCCTTCGGCGCCGCCGCCGAAGTAACCGCCGAGTCCCAGGGATCTCAAGACTGTTTTGTCTTTAGTTTTGATTGGTTCCATCGATACTGTTCTCCTCTGGTTGATAATAGGGTGCACGGCAAGGCCAATGCATCTCTCGCATCCTCAGTATGAAAAGTTACATGTAAAAAACCAAATGAATGCGGAGCAGTCTATATTTCCACCGCCGCCCGTCGCTGTTTCCTTCTGAGTAATATTTTCAATCCGGTCGGACAAGGCGTCTCGCAGGTGATGCACACCCCTGTGCAGCGCGAAGCGCCCCGGGAACCGCAGCGAAAGGCGCAGGTGCCGCAGCCGGTCGGCGGCGAAATGCCTTTACCGCTCAGCCGGAAGGAAAAGCCGTCGCTGTCGATGGTGATGGGCGCATATTGCCTGAGCAGGCGCGGCTCGATGACATAGGTGAAGCCGTTCCGTTCGAAAACTGCATCGCTTTTCTTTTGGGCCTCGGGGACGATATCCAGGGACTGCGTGCCGCAGCCGCCGGTCTTGAGAAAAATCCGGATCGGCAAGGTGTTCCTGCCGCCCAGGTATTCCCGGATGGTCAAGGCCGCCTTGGGGGTGACTTCGATGCCGACAGCTTCGCGTCCATAGACGGTGGTGTCGTTTTTGCTCGCCGCCATGGTTTCCATCTCATTTCCCGAAAGGACAGACGGGATAGGTGCAGGTCTTGCATTGCAGGCAGAGCCCGCCATGGCCGAGTTCGGCGATGGCCCGCCGCGTGATTCTCTCACCGGCCAGTATCCGGGGGAAGACCAGATCGAGCACAGTGCGGGCGGCGTACATCCCGCAGGCCGGGATCCCCAGCACCGGAATGTCGCCGAGATACGCAACCATGAACATCGCTCCCGGCAGGACCGGCGTGCCGTAGACGATATCGGTGACGCCCGCGCGCGTAAGGGCATGCCGGGTGCGGTCATCCGGATCGACGCTCATGCCCCCGGTGGTAATTAAAACATCGGCCCCACGCGCCGCCATTTTGGCGGTCGCCTCGGCGATCTTCGTCTCGTCGTCCGGCAAAAATACCGTGTCCAGCACCTCGCCGCCCAGTTCCAGAACTTTTTGAGTAATGATCGGCTTGAACTTATCCTTGATGAGGCCGTAGAAGACCTCGTTGCCGGTGATCATGATACCGACTTTCGGTTGCCGCAGCGGGGTGACGGTCAGGACTCCGGTACTCCCGGCCGCGGCGATGGCGGCTTCGACAGTCTTTCGCGCGACGATAAGTGGAATGGCCCGGGTGGCGGCGACAATGTCTCCCGCCTTGACCATGGTGTTGGTATGCCGGGTGGCGCACATCACCTCGCCGTGCAGGTTAAATTCCATCAGCGCTTCGACGTCGACCTTGAAGAGGCCGTCTAGGGTGGCCTTCAGGCTGATCTTGCCTTCACGCGGAGCTTCCTGCCAGCCCACCCCCGGACCGCAGAGAGCGCCCGCCATGGCTTCAGCAGCCTCGTCTTCATGCATTTCCGCAGGCGTGGTCTTGATGATATAGAGATTGTTCTTGCCGAGCCGGCGCAGATGTTCGAGATCGTCCTGTTTGAGGATATGGCCTTTATGGAAGGCGGCCCCTTTGAACTCGCCCGGGCGAATCTCGGTGATGTCGTGGGCCAGGGGGAAACCGACTGCTTCTTCCAGGGTGACGACCTGTTTCATGACGCGTATTCTCCAGCATGATTTTGGTAGGAGTCTGTTTCATTGTATGATATATTGCATGTAATAATGTGTCAAGCGATTATTGCACCACCTGCGCCGGGGGTGTGGCTGGATCACCGGAGGTATCATTGCCGGTAACTGCGGGAGAGGGTGGGAAACGGATAATTGCCTGTGTGACAGAGATTTAAGCTATATTGGTCGACCTGAATGTGCAAAGTTGGCCGAAAGTGCACCGGAGCTAGTGTCATGTCAAGCCTCAGATTTCGCAAGATTGAACCGTAATTTTGGTTTCCTGCGAGGCACGGCTGAGGGCGCATAGCAGCGCTATGTAACCGAAGAAGTAACGAAGTCAGGAAGTCAAAAGGGCAGGTAAGCGGAGCGGAGCGGAGACTCCGAGCAAGATGCGACAGAACGAGGCTTGACAGGACACTAGCATGGACTTTGCATCGTTGTTGACATACCTTAAATTATGTAATAAATATCGGTGCCAACTCTCCCCGGTGGTTTGCAACTCTTTGCCATTCCAAGAGGTTGTCAAAGATTTCACGGCCGCGAAGGAAATAAATTCCAGCTCTCCCCGACACTCTTTTCATTGCATGAAGAGGTAACAGTAGTGAAGAAGAACAGCAACCTTACCCTTAAGGTATATCAGCGGATCATCGAGTTGATGCTCAATTACGAGATCGTGCCCGGCCAGCGGCTGGTCTTTATCGATCTTGCCAAACAGCTGGGAGTGAGCAGGACGCCTGTCAACAATGCCTTGAGCATCCTTGCCCAGGAAGGCTACCTGGATTTCGTGCCCAATCAGGGGTACTCGGTGCATCGTCTGACCCGGAAGGAAGCGGAGAATCTCTACGATATCCGCGAGGTGCTGGAGGTGGGCTTCATCGGTCCCGCGATCCGCAACATGACCGACAAGAAGCTGCAGGCGGTGAAAAAACATAAGGTCGATTACGAAAAGGCCATCTCCACCCACGTCGACCGTAAGCTGTTCATCCTCGATACCGAGTTCCACGCCGGTATCCTCGATATGGTCAGCAACGATATTTTATCCTCAAGGTACCGGGATATCTGCCAAAAGATCTTTCTGCGCTTCCGCACCGAAGACCTGCGGCTGAACCGGATCATGGAGATCCGCGACGAGCATAGCGAACTCTTCGAGGCGATTCGCCTGCGGGATATCGAACGCTCAAAAGAGCTGGTGAAACTCCATCATCAGAATTCCAGAAAGAACCTCTTCCCCATTATTTTCCCGAACGAGTAAGAGCCGGGCAGGCATCAATCTCAGCGGTAGGGTGCGCTGTGCGCACCAACATGATGGTGCGCACAGCGCACCCTACCGCTATCGCTGAAAGAACTCGCCGACCTGCGCCAGGATGTACTCGACATCCTCGCCATGGATATCCAGATGGGTGACCAGCCGAGTGGTCTTGCCGGGGCTAATGAGAATGTGGCGTTGCTGCAGGAATTCGGCCAGCCGTGCGGTGGTGTCGGCTGGCGCCTGGAAAAAGACCATATTGGTCTGCGCCGGATTGCGTTCGACCGTGAGCGCGGGAAATTTGGCCAGGCCTTCCGTCAGCCGATCGGCATTACGGTGATCCTCGGCAAGTCGGGCGATGTTATTTTCAAGGGCGTATAAACCGGCCGCGGCCAGAATTCCCGCCTGGCGCATGCCGCCGCCGGTCATCTTGCGCCATTTGCGGGCCTCCTCAATAAAATCCCTGGCGCCGCAGAGTAGCGAGCCCACCGGCGCCCCCAAGCCTTTGGAGAGGCAGACTGAGACGGAATTGAAATGGCGGGTGATCTCCTTCACCTCCACCTGCTGCTTGACTACGGCGTTGAAGAGCCTCGCCCCGTCGAGGTGGAGTTTCAGGTTTTTTGCCTTGGCAAATGCCGCGGCCTCGGCCAGATAGATAAGCGGCAGCGCCTTGCCGTTCTGGGTGTTTTCCAGGCAGAGCAGGCGGGTCCTGGCGAAGTGAACGTCGTCCGGTTTGATCTTCTCTTCGACCTTGGCGAGCGACAGCGTCGAATCCGCTTCGAACTCGATCGGCTGGGGCTGGACGCTGCCCAGCACCGCCGCGCCGCCGCCTTCATATTTATAAGTGTGGGCGAGCTGGCCGACGATGTACTCGTCGCCCCGGCCGCAGTGGGAGAGAATAGCGGTGAGGTTGGCCTGGGTGCCGCTGGCGGTAAAAAGGGTCGCCTCAAAGCCGAGCAGCTCGGCGGCGAACGCCTCCAGCCGGTTCACCGTCGGATCGTCGCGGTAGACGTCGTCGCCGACTTCGGCCGTGGCCATGGCCGATCGCATTGCTTCGGAGGGTTTGGTGACGGTATCGCTGCGCAGATCGATTGTTCTCATAATGTTGTTCCCCGGTTGTGCCTTCACAGAAAAAGTATTACAAATGCTGTTGCGGCTGCGGACGCCTAATGTAGGCAAAGCCGGTAAGCCGTTGTCAAAAAATAACACGACCAAGGTAATGCTCTGAACGGTCTAAGGAGCCGTAACGAAATGGGGTAAATAGCCTAGTTATTTCGTAACGGCTCCTAAAATATGTACATGAGAACAGGTAAAAAAGCGATGGGAAAAAGATGGCAAACGGTCAGGGTTTGAGTTCCGCACAACTGGAAATACTCGCCGAGGCGCAGTTCAACCTCACGACGCTGACGGAGGAGGAGGCGGTTGCCATCGCCGCAGGCGAGATGACGCTCGACCGGGTTGACAACGATCAGCTCGTCGAGTTCCTGTCCATCGCCAATCTCCTCTACCGGGGCGGCGAGCAGCTGATCTCCGACGAACTCTATGATTTTACTTTTCTCGCCGAGCTGAAAAAAAGGCTGCCGGAACATCCGTTTCTGACGACGGTTGAGCCGGAACCTTTTATGGAAGCCAAGACCGTGGAGCTGCCGGTACGGATGCTCTCCACCGAAAAGGCCTACAACTTTGCAGCGGTTGCGCGCTGGGCCGGCCGGGTGGCAAAGGCCGCCGGCGAATGCGGCGTCGATTTCCGGAATCTCGTCTTTCGGGCGACGCCGAAGCTTGACGGCTATGCCGCCTACGATGACGGACAGATCCTCTACACCCGTGGGGATGGCCGCCGCGGCACCGATATCAGCCGGGTCTTTCAGCGTGGTCTCAAGGTAGCAGACAACGGGGTCCGCGGCTTAGGCGCAGGCGAAGTGGTGGTAAGCCGAAGCTATTTCAAGGAGCATCTCGCCCCCTTCTTCGACAACTCCCGGAATTTCCAGGCGAGCCTCATCAAGGAGAAAGAACTGCAGCCCCCGGCCGCCGAGGCGATCCGGTCGGGCCAGGCGGTCTTTTTTCCTTTCAGCCTCCTGCCGGACTGGACGGGGACGTGGGCAGAGTTGAGCGAAAAATTCGATGCGGTGGTCGATGACTTATGGCGCAGGCTCGACTACGACGTCGACGGTATCGTCATCGAAATCTGCGACGAGAAGGTCCGGCAATTTATGGGGGCGACCCGGCATCACCATCGTTGGCAGATCGCCTACAAGCAAAACACTGAGGTAGCCGAGGTGAAGGTGCTGCGGGTGGTGGCCAACACCTCGCGGTCGGGCCGGGTGAATCCGGTGGCCGAGGTCGAGCCGACGCGTCTCTCCGGTGCCCTCATCCAGCGGGCCACCGCCCACCATTATAATATGGTACGGGTGAAAGGGATTGGGCCGGGGGCGGTGATCAGGTTGTCGCGCAGCGGCGAGGTCATCCCGAAGATCGAGGAGGTGCTGGTGCAGGTTACGCCCGAGCTGCCCGGCGAATGCCCGAGCTGCGGCTCATCCCTCATCTGGGAAAACGACTATCTGCTCTGCATCAATACCATGCAGTGCCCGGCGCAGATAACCAACGGCATCGAACACTTTTTCAAGGTGCTCGGCAACGTCGACGGCTTCGGCCAGGCCTCGATCAGGAAGATCTTCGCCGGCGGCATCCGCTCCCTGCCGGAGATCTATAAACTCACCGAAGAGCGGCTGGTCGGACTCACCTTCGGACCCAAGCAGGCGCAGAACATGGTGGCCCAGCTGCAGCGGAGCCGCCTTTCACCCATCGAGGACTGGCGTTTCCTGGCAGCCTTCGGCATCTACCGGATGGGCATGGGCAACTGCGAAAAACTGCTCTCCGTCCATCCGCTCGCCCGGGTGTTTACGCTGACCCGTGAGGAGATCGTGGCCATCCGGGGGTTCAGCGACAAGACAGCGGACGAGATGCTGGCCGGCCTGCGGACCACCGCCGATTTGTTTACCGCCATCTATGAACTGGGTTTCAACCTCATCGTAACGCCGCTTGCGGCGGAAGAAGGGGGCGCGGGGCAAGGCCCGCTTTCCGGCAAGCTGCTGGTCTTCACCGGCACGATGCAGCAGGGCAGCCGGGAGGACATGAAGAAGCAGGCCAAGGTTATGGGGGCCAAAGTCGGCGAGTCGATTACCGGTAAGACGGATCTTCTGGTCTGCGGTGAGAAGGTGGGGGCGACCAAGTTGAACAAGGCCAGGGAATTGGGGGTGCGGATCGTCTCGGAAAACGAGTATCTGGCGCTCCTGGCAGAAAGCGGTGCGGGTGAGTAGAGTTGTCCGCACCGCCTGTGTGGGGCCGGTAATTCGGTGTTACTTGGGCGGCACCAGGAGATTGCCGGCTTTGGCAATATTCTCGTGCGGGACCTCGTCGATGAAGATCAGAATGGCCTCGGGCGGCTTGTTCGCTTCGCGGCTGATCACTTCCGTAACACCCTTGCTGATCTTTTGCTTCTGCTCTTTGGTTAAGGTTCCGGCGACCCGGATGTTGACATAGGGCATAACAATTCCTCTTTCAATTTGAATTTTACTGTTGAGCTGGAATGGCCGGGGCATCGGCCATCACCGTGGAATGTACTCTTTTTGCCAACAAATTAACAATTACAACGTGAGGTGGGTATGCATATTCTCGTAACGGGTGGGGCAGGATATATCGGCAGTCATACCTGTCTTGAACTGCTGGAGGCAGGCTATCGGGTGACGGTGGTCGACAATCTCTCCAATTCCAGCCGGGAGTCGCTGAATCGGGTGGAACAGCTGACCGGAAAAAAGGTCGATTTCTTTGAGGTCGATCTCCTGGACAGGGACAGGCTGGATGGAGTCTTTGCGGCTGTAACTGAAAAGATTGAAGCTGTCATCCATTTCGCCGGCAAGAAGGCGGTGGGGGAGTCGGTGGCGAAGCCGCTCCTCTATTATAAGAACAACCTGACCGGGACCATCAACCTCTGCGAGGTCATGGCCGCCCATGGGATCAAGGATATCATCTTCAGCTCTTCGGCGACGGTCTACGGCGATCCGGCCAAGGTGCCGATCATGGAAGACTTCCCGCTTTCCTGCACCAATCCCTACGGCCGGACCAAACTCGTGGTGGAGGAGATCCTGCGGGATGTCCATCATGCCGATGCAGACTGGAACGTCTGCCTGCTCCGCTATTTCAACCCGGTGGGTGCCCACAAGAGCGGCCGGATCGGCGAGGACCCGGACGGCATCCCCAACAATCTGGTGCCTTATATCGCCCAGGTGGCGGTGGGCAAACTCGAGAAGCTTTCAGTCTTCGGCAACGACTATCCGACCGCGGACGGCACCGGAGTCCGCGATTATATTCATGTGGTCGATCTCGCCCGCGGCCACGTCAAGGCCATCGACCGACTGCGTCAGCGGCCCGGCGTCGTCGTCTACAATCTCGGCACCGGCAAGGGCTACAGCGTTCTTGAGATGGTCCGAGCCTTTGCCGAGGCCAGCGGCCGGGAAATTCCCTACCGGATCGCCGACCGTCGGCCGGGCGATATCGCGGCCTGCTATGCCGATCCGGCCAAGGCCCTGGTCGAATTGGGCTGGCAGGCTCAGCTTGGCCTGCGCGAAATGTGCGAGGATACCTGGCGGTGGCAGAAGAATAATCCATCGGGATACCAACTCAATTAATCCCGGGAGCCTTTCGGATTATGCCCTTTTTCCCCATCTCTTCGTTAAACTCGAAAAAATTATCCTCGGAATATTAACTATATGCCTCCGGTAATTTTTTCGAGTTTGCCTCGATCTGAGAAAAAATTGCTATAATCCGACAGATTCCCAGAAAAAGATGGTCCAAGATTTTTCGCTAAGGTTATCCCAGTTCCTGCTGAAACATCATTGCCGATTACATAATTGTGCTTTCCCTTGACCTGGGAATAGCAATTACCTCCATTCCCACACGCATCCGGGGCCAAATGGCCCGGATGCTGTCTCCACTTTCCTGTAATTTGTCCAACCCCGCTCACTGCTGCACAAAAGTCTGCTGTTTATACCTTTCATAGAAGTCTTCTGATGTCAAAAGCTTATGCGACATTGTGGCACTTATGAGTTTTCCTTATCATAAAATTCAAGAATTATCGGAATTTTCTATCAATAGTTTCGAGAAGATGCTGGAGACACTGATTTTACATTCAAAATCGGTATTGCACTTCCACCGGCCTAATGGTATTTTCCGAAAAATTTAACCAAGAGGCACTGTTTGCACAATGCGACCAAGTAGAATAAGAGCGATGATCTTTGGCTGCGGCAACATCATCATGGGCGATGATGGGTTCGGACCCGCCGTAATCGACGCACTGCAGACTCGCTATGACCTGCCGGAGGATGTTCAGGCGATCGATGCCGGCACCGGTGTCCGCGAATATCTCTTCGATTACCTTCTTATGGAGGAGGGGCGGCCGGAGCGGATCATAGTTCTCGATGCCGTCGACTTCGAGGGCCGCACCCCCGGCGAAGTGTTTGAAATACAGCCCACGCAAATCCCCGCCAAGAAAATTCACGATTTTTCCCTTCATCAGTTCCCCACCGTCAATCTTTTGCAAGAGCTGACTGAACATACCGGTATCCCGGTTTTGATTCTCGCTGCGCAAATTGAATATATCCCGGAAGAGATCGCTCCAGGACTTTCTTCCGCCATGGTCAAGGCTGTTACAGAAGCATGTGAAAAAATATCACAAATTCTTTCTCTTACCGTCAAATGAGGTGACCTTTTATGATGTACGAATTTAAAGTCAGCGAACTTGCAGAAGAATTTGGGGTCCACCGAAACACCATAAGGAACTGGATCAATGCCGGTACCCTTTCTGCCAAGGAAGGTCCCGGCCGCAAGTACCTTATGAAGTTTCACGACTACCAGAAACTCTGCGAAAAGTTTGGGCGCGAGCCCCATGTCACTCCCTCCAACAATGTCAGCTCAAAGGCCCTCGGCGCGCTGGAGAAGACGGATATCGAACCGCTGCTGGTGAACGGTGTGAAAAGTCAGATTGCCCTCGACCCGTCCTGGGCCGATGCCTGTCTGACCTGCGGCACCTGCGCCAGCGCCTGTCCTATTTCCGGAGTCGACGGCCTTGACCCGCGCAAGATTGTCCGCATGGCAGTGCTCGGCATGGACGAGGAGCTGGTGAAGTCGAACTGGCCCTGGAAATGTACGATGTGTGCGAAATGTGAGGAGGCCTGCCCCGCCAATATCTCAATCACCGCTCTCATGCGCAAGATCCGCGGCACCAGGAAACGTTCGGAAGTTCCCGGTCCGATCCATAAAGGGGTTGTCATGTGTCTGGAGCGCGGCAACAACCTCGGCATCCCCAAAGACGACTTCGTCTTCCTCTGCGAAGATCTGGGCGAAGAACTGGCCGCCGACTCCTGCCCCGGCTTCAAGACTCCGATCGATGTCCATGGCGCACGGGTGCTGGTCACGGTCAATTCCAAGGAGCCGTTCGGTGAACCCGACGATATGAAATGGTGGTGGAAGATCTTCTACGCTGCCGGCGAATCCTGGACCCTCTCCTCCGAGTACTGGGAGGGCGTCAACTGGGGCCTCTTCTCCGGTGACGACGAGTCGATGAAAACCGTGGTCGGCCGGATCGTCGACAACATGCGGAGGCTGAACTGCAAGGTTCTCCTCCTCCCCGAGTGAGGCCACGCTTACTTTGCAACCCGGTCCGGGTTGAACAGGTGGTACCCCGAAGCACTCAAAGAATTCAAGATCGTCACCGTCTTTGATCTCCTGCTCGAATACATCCAGGAAGGCAAGATCCAGCTCGACAAGTCGGTGCACTCCATGGCCGTTGCCTATCACGATCCCTGCAACTACGGCCGGAAATCCCTCAAGGCCTTCGGCCAGGCCTATTTCGAGGAAGGCCGGGCGGTCACCAGGGCCTGCTGCGACGATGTCCGCGAACTCAATCCCAATCGGAACAGCGCCTACTGCTGCGGCGCGGGGGGTGGGGCCTGGGCCATGCCGTTCTCCGAAGAGCGGGTGTTCTACGGCCGGATCAAGGCCCGGCAGATCTCCGAATCCGGCGCCCATCTGGTGGTCGCACCCTGTCATAACTGCCGGGATCAGATAATGAAATCCCTGAACAAGGAATACGACCTGAATATCGAAGTGAAGTATATCTGGGAGCTTGTCGCCGATTCGCTGATTATGCCGAACAAGCAATAGAATGCCGGGACGTCGAGGTGCGTAAAGCCATAAGGCTTAAGCGCAAAGGAAAACACTGATATTCTATTGCGTAAGTAATGCTAGGATATTGCTACAAAATAAGAGAGGAGAAACCTATCATGCTGGACACAAAGAAAGTTGGGTCGGTTATGATTGTGGGAGGTGGAGTGACGGGGATGCAGGCTGCCCTCGATCTCGCCGATTCCGGGTACTATGTGTACCTGGTTGAAAAATCGGGAGCCATCGGCGGGGCCATGGCCCAACTGGACAAGACCTTCCCCACCAACGACTGCTCGATGTGAATCATCGCGCCAAAACTGGTCGAGTGCGGTCGGCACTTAAACATAAAGTTGATGACGCTCAGCGAAGTCGTAAAAGTAGACGGCGTCGCGGGTAATTTTTCGGTAACAGTTAAAGAATCGCCACGTTATGTGGACATGGAGAAGTGTATCGCCTGCGGCGCCTGCTCCGAGAAATGTCCGAAAAAAGTGGACAGTGAATACGATGCCGGCACCGGCAAACGCAAGGCGATCTATGTAAAATACGCCCAGGCGGTGCCGCTCAAGTATCAGATCGATGCGGCTTCCTGTATCCGTCTGCAAAAACCCGGGGCCTGCGGCTTCTGCGAGAAGGTCTGCGACGCCGGCGCCATCAATTTCGATGACAAGGAAAAGGTCCACCTGATCAATGTCGGCGCCGTGGTGCTTGCGCCGGGCTTCGAGGTCTTCGATCCGAAACCGGCCGGCGTCTGGGGCTACGGGGTGCACAAGAACGTCATCACCTCCCTGCAGCTCGAGCGCTATCTGTCAGCGTCCGGGCCCACCGAAGGGCACCTCATCCGCCCGTCGGACGGCAAGGCGGTAAATAAAGTAGCCTTCCTGCAGTGTGTCGGCTCCCGCGATGAAAACCTGTGCGGAAACGGCTACTGCTCTTCGGTCTGCTGCATGTACGCGATCAAGGAGGCGGTCATCGCCAAGGATCACGTGCCAGGGCTTCATACCTCCATCTTTTATATGGATATGCGGACCCACGGCAAGGAATTCGATCAGTACCTGGAGCGGGCCAAAGAGGATGCCGGGGTACGGTTCGTGCGCTGCCGGATAGCAGGTGTTGAAACCGATGGCGAGAGCGGCGATCTGCGGCTCCGCTATGTTAACGAAAACGGCCGTCAGATCGAAGAGTTCTATGACATGGTGGTGCTCTCGGTCGGTCTCCAGACACCCAAGCACGTGCTGGAGTTGGCCCACACGCTGGACATCAAACTGACCGCCGACAATTTTGCCGCCACCTCCGATTTTGCCCCGGTCCAGACTTCGCGGGAAGGCATTTACACCTGCGGGGCGATTGCCGGACCGAAGGACATTCCCCAGTCGGTGGTCGAAGGTTCGGCTGCGGCCGCAGCGGTTGCAGACCTGCTCGCCCCGGTCAGACATGAACTGACCAGTGTCGCGACCTTCCCGGAAGAGAAAGATATCTCCCAGGAAGAACCGCGGATCGGCGTCTTCATCTGCCACTGCGGCTCGAATATCGCCGGCGTGGTCGATGTCAAGGCGGTGGAGGAATATGCGGCGACGCTCCCGGATGTGGTGTATGTCGAGCGCAATCTCTTCTCCTGTTCGCAGGATACCCAGGAGATGATAGTAAAGAGAATCCGCGAGCAGGACCTCAACCGGATCGTCATCGCCGCCTGTACCCCGCGGACCCACGAGCCGCTGTTCCGCGAGACTCTGAAAGCCGCGGGCTTGAACGAGTATCTGGTCGAGATGGCCAATATCCGCAACCATAACTCCTGGGTCCACAGCAAGGATCCCCAGGCGGCCACCGCCAAGGCGAAAGACTTGGTGCGGATGGCGGCGGCCAAGGTCACCTTCGGCGATTCCCTCAAACCGATTTCGGTGCCCATCACCCAGAAGGGTCTGGTGATCGGCGGTGGCGTGGCCGGCATGACCTCGGCCTTGAATCTTGCCAAGCAAGGTTTTGAAGTCCACCTGGTGGAAAAAACCGACACTCTCGGCGGCAACGCCCTCAATCTCAAACACACCTGGGCCGGCGAGCATGTGCCGACGCAGGTCGCCAAACTCATCGATAAAGTCATCTGGAACGACCGCATCATCATCCACAAGGAATGTGTGGTGACTGCGGTGGATGGCTTTGTCGGCAACTTCCGCTCGACAGTCACTGGCAAGGACGGGATCGCCAAGGTCATCGAGCACGGCGCAGGCGTGGTGGCTATCGGCGGCGACGCCTATATCCCCAGCGAATACAACTACAATTCCATCACCCGCGTGGTGACTGCGGTTCAGTTCGACAAGCTGTTCGAGCTGAAGGAAAAGCATGTAAAGCAGGCGAAGCGCTTCGTCTTCATCCAGTGCGTGGGGTCAAGAGAGTCCGACCACATGTACTGCTCGAAGGTTTGCTGCACTCATTCCGTGCAGTCGGCCATCGCCCTGAAAAAGGAAAATCCCGAGCGCAACGTCTACATCCTCTATCGGGATATGCGGACCTACGCCCAGCGTGAGGCCCTCTTCAAGCAGGCGCGCAAACTCGGCGTAATCTTCATCAACTATGAACTGCACGGTAAGCCGAAGGTAACCGAGGTGGGCAATGACATCCAGGTCGAGGTCTGGGATCACGTCCTGCACCGGCCGCTGCAGATCGCAGCCGACATGGTTATTCTGGCAACCGCCATCCGGCCCAAGGAAGATGCCGCCGATCTCGGCAAGCTCTACAAGGTGCCGGTCGACGCCAACGGCTTCTTCCAGGAGGCGCACGCCAAGCTGCGGCCGGTCGATTTCTCCACCGACGGCATGTTCGTGGCGGGCCTTGCCCACTATCCGAAGCCGGTGGAAGAGTCGGTCGCCCAGGCGCTCGCCGCCTCGGCACGGGCCGCAACGCTTCTCTCCAAGACCCAGGTCTCGCTCGATGCGGTGAAGGCCACCGTCGACGAGACTTACTGCGACGGCTGCGCCCTGTGTGTCGATGTCTGCCCGTACAATGCCATCAGCCTGATCGAGAAAGGGCCGGCAGGGGCGGACGGCAAGCGGGCGATCCAGGTTAACAAGGCTCAGTGCAAAGGCTGCGGCCTCTGCCAGGGGACATGTCCGAAGCGGGGCGTCTATGTGTCCGGCTTCACCATGAAACAGATCAGCGCCCAGATCCAGGCGGCCCTGGCGGTTTGATATAAAAAACTTCGAAACCCTCTCCGCTCCTGCCATCCGTTCTCCATTGGCGGACGCGGAGAGGGTCTTCGAGAATCTCAATGAGGAGGAGTAGATCACATGAGTTTTGAGCCTAAAATTGTTGCCTTCTGCTGCAACTGGTGCTCTTATGCCGCAGCCGACCTGGCGGGCACTGCGAGGATGCAGTACCCCCATAACGTGCGGATCATACGGGTAATGTGCTCGGGTATGGTGCATCCGGAATTTGTCATGGATGCCTTGTCCCAGGGTGCCGACGGGGTCATGGTGCTTGGCTGACACCTCGGTGAATGTCATTACCTGGATGGTAATTATAAAGCGATGACCCGCTCCGACATGATAGTCGAACTGTTGGGGGATTTTGGCTATGAGCCCGAGCGATTCAGCTTGACCTGGGTATCCTCGGCCGAGCCCGATAAATTCGTGGCGGCGGTAACCGAGATGACTGCCCGGATCAAGAAGCTGGGTCCTGTCAACCGTCAGGATGCCAGCGTGGCATAAAGGAGAGAGAGATGGGTGTAACTACTGCTTTGGAGTGGCTTGGCTCCTGTTCGGGGTGCGAAATCGCCATCCTGAATATCGGCGAAGCGCTCGTGCCGATTATTACCGAGGCTCTTGATATCGTCCACGCCCCGGTACTGATGGATCACAAGTATTTTGGCCAGTGCGGCGAGGGTGTGACGCTGACGATCCCCGAGGCCGTTGTCGGTATCGTAACCGGCGGGGTGAGCAATCACGAGCATCTGGAAGTACTGGAAGAAATGAGAAAAAAATGCAAGGTGCTGATTGCGCTGGGCACCTGCGCGACCCACGGCGGCATTCCTGCCCTGATGAATGGTCAGGATCGTCAGCAGAGCTGGGAAGAAGTGTATCAGACCGTCACCACCGATCCGGGGGCACAGATCCCCAATGTCGAGGTACCGGCACCGCTTGACCGGGTCTACGCCTGCGACGAGAAGGTGAAGATCGACATGCAGCTGCCGGGCTGTCCGCCCAACCCCGAGTTGATCGCGGAAGTCATTGTTTCGCTGCTGGAAAACCGCGCGCCGGTCCTGCCTGGCAAGAGCGTCTGCGATACCTGCCCGACCAGAAGGGAAGGGAAAGGCGACGTCGAGAAGGTCAAGCGTTTTATTACCAACGCCACTTTCAAGCCGGGCGAGCCGATCGACCAGATGCGCTGTCTCCTGGAACAGGGCTACCTGTGCATGGGGCCGGTCACTGCCGCGGGCTGCGCCAAACGCGGAGCGCCGGCCTGCATCAGCGCGCGCGTCCCGTGCCGCGGCTGCTTCGGCCCGGTGCGCAAGGATGGCAATCAACTGCTCGATATGATGAACGCTCTTGCCAGTAACGGCATCGATTATAAGTCGGTGGTCGATCGCCGCTCGTTGCTGCGGTTTTCAGGAGCCCATGGAATGCTTCGGCCGGTGAAAAAACGGGCCGACAAGGAGGATTAAGAGAATGGGAAAGGTATTAAATATAGCACCTGTTTCCCGCATCGAGGGGCATGCCAAGATCGCCATCCATCTGGACGATCAGGGCAATGTGCAGGATTCCTTCCTGCACATCCAGTCCCTGCGCGGGTTTGAAAAATTCATCGAGGGGCGGCCGGCGGAGGAAGTTCCCCGCATCGTCAACCGAATCTGCGGGATCTGTCCGTGGATGCACCACCTCGCCTCCAACAAGGCGGTGGACGGAGCATTTGGGGTGACTCCCACCGAGACCGGCTATAAGCTGCGGGAAATGTGCCAGGTAATGGCCCATATCAACGACAAGATCCTGCACTTCTTCTTCCTGGCCGCGCCCGATTTCGTGCTCGGACCGGACGCCGACTATGCGGTGCGCAACGTCATCGGCGTGGTCAAGGCCGCGCCGGAGCTCGCCACCCAGGTGGTGAAGATGCGGCAGCTGGGTCAGATGATGCTCGACAAGTTCGCCGGCAAGGCCATTCACCCGATCGCGGGCGTGGTCGGCGGCTTTGCCAAGCCGATGATCGAGGAAGAGCGTCAGGAGCTGCTGGCCGGTACCCGGACTTTGCTCGATTTCGCCTGCTTTGCTCTCGATTTTGCCATCAATAACGTTTTTGCCAAGTATCTCGATGTGATCAGCGACCTCGGCGTGATCAAGACCGGTTTCCTCGGCACAGTCGATCGGGCCGATGGCTCGCTCCGTCTCTACGACGGCAAGCAGCGGCTGATGAAGCCGGACGGCAGCTATGTCGACTTCGAAGGCAAGGACTACACCCAGTACCTCGGGGAGCATGTCGAGCCATGGGGTTATTCGAAGATGCCTTATGCCAAGTCCTGGAACGAGGGCTTCGACATGAACCTTGCTGCGCCGAAAGGCATTTACCGAGCTAACACCTTGGCCCGGATCAACGTCTGCGACAAGATCTCCACCCCGAAAGCCCAGGCGGCCCTCGAAGCCTTCCGGGCCTCCTTCGGCCGGCCGGCCCAGCAAACCTTGCTCTATCACTATGCCCGTCTGATCGAGCTGGTCTACGCCTGCGAGCGGACCATCGAACTCCTTGAGTGGGAGGGGATCACCGATCCGAAGGTCCGCGCCAAGGTCGAACCGAAGGCCGGCCGCGGCGTAGGTATCGTCGAAGCCCCGCGGGGGACCCTGATCCATGACTACACCACCGACGACAACGGTTGCATCGTCAAAGCCAACCTCATCGTCGGCACCACCCACAACATTGCGCCGATGAACATGAGCGTCAAGCAGGCTGCGACCACGCTCATCAAGAACGGCGTCTACAACCAAGGATTGCTCAACCAGGTGGAAATGGCCGTCAGGGCCTACGACCCCTGAATGTCCTGCGCCACTCACCGCCTGGATGGCGGCATACCGGTAGCAGTAAGCATAGTGGATTCCAAGGGAAAAGAAGTTGATAAAATAGTTGGCTAGGAAATCTGCCGCCGCCTGGCAAATCTGCCGGCGGCGGGGATACGAAGCAGGCCTGAGAAATATCCGCACCAGGCCCGCTTTGTTGTTTTATTTGTTGGAGATGTAGTATATACATAACGTATTCGTCTTCCCGGAGAGGAAGCAACGAAAATAAGCAGGAGACGACCATGCCAAACACAAGAAGAGCGCAGGTGCGGGCCGAAAATCCGAGCGGTGCCTGCGGTAAACTCGACCACATGACGGTGGATGAACTGAAGGCGCGCGCCGTCGGGGATGAGTTTGACGGCACCTGTCCGGCCTGTGGAAAATTTCATCTGACCCGGGCCGAGATAGAAAAGATCGAACGTGAAAAAGTGGTAGACTCGGAAAGTTATAAAGAGATGAAAACCGAGGCGGAAGCCCCGGTCGCCAAATAGTAAGACAAGTGCAATTGCGCAGTTTCAGGGGGGAGGCAACTCCGCCGCAAGTAAGTTTCGGATCCAGGTGAAAAGGATCTCTTTTCACCTGGTCTGAAAGGATGTATGCCGATGAAAGCCGGTAAAGCAGTAAACGATTTGGAACATCAGAACGAATTGCTCGAAGAATTGCATGAACTCGTCGATCGGCCAATCCGTCTGATGGTGGCTTGCGGTACGCAGAACAGGGCAATCCTGAAAAGCGGCCTTCGCGAAAAACTTCCCGATATGCTCGAACTGGTGGCCGGTCCAGGCTGCAGTGTCTGCGTCATGCCGGCCGGTCACATCGACGCCTTTGTCAAGGTGGCGATGCAGCCGAACGTGATTACCGCGGCCTGCGAGGACCTTATCAAGGTGCCGGGCAGCAGGGAATCGCTAGCCAGCATCTGGAAGAAAGGAGCCCGGGTCGAGGTCATCTCATCGCCCATGGATGCACTGGATATTGCCCGGCGCGAGCCCGAGTTTACCGTGGTCTATCCGGCGGTCGGTTTTGAGGCCACCGCGCCCTCCGTCGCCGAGACGATTCTCGAGGCGGCCCGCCTCGGCATCGAGAACTTCTGCGTCTTTCCTTCTATCCGGCTGTTGCCGCCGACCATCGATCTTTTAATGCTCGACCCGGATCTCAATATCCGCGGGCTGCTCTGTTCCGATCACATCAATACCATCTCCGATACGGAGGCCTATACCCAGCTGGCCAAGCGGCATCATCTTTCCTGCTTCATCGGCGGTTTTGAGGTAAACGACATTCTGGAAGGATTGGTGAGTCTCGTCAAGCAGATCCGGAACAACGAGTCACATTTCGACGACACCTCGGCCTTTTCCTATTCCTCCGCCGACAACCGCAAGGCGCGGAAGATG
>MGTI01000085.1 GCA_001799365.1 Desulfobacterales bacterium GWB2_56_26
TGGGCCTGGGCCGAGCCGCGGTTGGCCAGCTTGTCGGCGCTGAACTCGGACATGTCGACCACGTAGAAATAGACCGGGCGGACCGAGCCATCCGGCAGCACCTTGTAGCCGGGGGTCATATTGCCGAAGGCGATGGAATGGAGCTGGGTGGCCATGGTGATCACCGTGGTAGCCTTGCGGGCATGGACCCGCATCTGGTCCTGGGACTCATAGACGCTCGCCACGGTTTCCGGCAGCGGGCCGTCGTCCCTGATCGAGCCGGCCAGTACGTAGGGGATATTGTTCTTCTCGCAGGCGTACATGATGCCGTTCTTGATGCCCAGGGATTCTATGGACCCCGCGATGGAGCCGGCCTTGCGCACGGCGTTCAAGATATCGAGGTGGTTGTAATGGCCCATCGGCTGCAGGGTCTGGGTATAGATATTCTGGCCCAGGCCGGTATTGTAGATGGCCGCTTCGATGTCGTGGGTGGCGAGCGCATTGCCGGCCATCAGCGCATGGCAGAAGCCGTTCTCGATCAAGCCCTGCATGGCCGAGCGGGAATCCTTGTCGAAGGCCACCGCCGGGCCGAGCACCCAGACGATGTGGCCGTGATGGCGGTCATGCTTGAGGATCTCGTAGAGCGCGTCGTAGGAATAGGAAAAGGGCGTCTCCCTCGTGCCCCGCGACCGGAAGGAGAATTTGTCGGCATTGGCGGAGACCTGTTCGAAGCCTTTTTCGTGGACAAGAATGCCTTGCTCGCCATTCTCAGTCCTGCCGGTGACCACCATATCTCCTTTTTTCAGCCTTCTTGCCTCGACCACCTCAATATTGCCGTCTTTGACGACGAAGACCGCGTCCATCCTGCTTTCCGGCGCGAGTAACCAGCGGGATGCATCGATTTTTACATACTCGGGGTGATTGGAGGTCGCATGATAGTTGTCAGGGGAAATACCATCGGCCGGTGCGGGTTCCAGGGTGGCGGGGGGGCTGTTCTGCAGGTGCGGCTGAGTGAAATCCGGCGGGGTGTATATGAAATTCAGTTTCATGTGCGGTCCTCGGCATTAATGGTTTCTGTGATTGTATACAATAGTGGCATTATAGGAGACAAACCGTGAAAGTGCAACTTTAACATCCGGCGCCGACCGCCGGTCTTGACCCTTCGGCCAATTCCTTCTACAATAGAATATCTCGAAATATTTCAAGCTTTTTAGGTGCAACTGGATGAATCGCTCCGCCTATCTCACCACTGGTCTCGCCATCAAGATTTTCTCGTTACTTTCCAAGGCGGATATTTACATGCACGGTCAGGAAAACATCCCCTCCGGGCCGACCATCTTCGTCGTCAACCACTTCACCCGAGTCGAAACCTTTCTGCTCCCTTACTATATCTACAATCTCACCTACAAACCGGTCTGGTCGTTGGCCACGCCGTCGCTCTTCAAGGGGGGCTTTGAAAAATTCTTCGATATGATCGGGGTAATCTCGACCAGCGACCCGAAGCGTGACGAACTCATCGTAAAAAGCCTGCTCACGGGTAAAGCCAACTGGGTTATTTTCCCCGAAGGCAGCATGGTGAAAACCAAGAAGATCATGGCGGGCGGCAAATACATGATCGCCCACCCGAGCGGCATGCACGAGCCCCACACCGGAGCGGCCGCGCTCGCCCTCCGGGCCGAACTCTTCCGCACCCATCTGCTGCGCACCGCCCGCCTGGCCCCCGATCGACTGCCGCCGATGTTTGCGGCCCTGGGCATCCAATCGATTAGCGAAATCCAGCTGCAGCCGACCACTATCCTGCCGGTCAATCTCACCTATTATCCGATCCGGGCGGCGGAAAATATCGCTTTGCATATCGCCTCGCGACTGGTGAAAGATATGTCCGAGCGGATGGTAGAAGAGATCATGACCGAGGGCACTATGATGCTATCCGGCGTCGACCTCGACATCCGCTTCGGCAAGCCCCTGTCTATGGGCGATCTGCTGAAGGAAGAGTGGCTGGCGGAGGATATGGCGCGGGACGGCATCATCGGCTTTTCCGTTACTCCCGAATTGAAGGAAAGGATGCGCCGGACCTCCCATGATGTGATGCAGCACTATATGCACGACATCTACAGCATGACCACGATCAATCACGAACACCTCTTCGCCTCCTTCCTGCAGATGTACCCCCTGCGGCGGATCAGGGAAAGCGAGTTCAAGCAGCGCATCTACTATGCCGCCTCGCTGGTCACCGGCAAGGAGGACGGCAAGGATGTTTTCTTCCTGCACAAGTCTCTGCAGGAAAATCAGGCCCATCTGCTCACCGACGACCGTTACCGGAAATATGCCAATTTTCTCAAGCTGGCCGAGGAAAAGGGGGTAGTGGAGAGAAAAGGGACGTACCTCCATACCGACCGTTCGCGGCTTTCCGGTCCTTTAAGTTTTCATAAAGGCCGGATCGACAATCCGGTCGAGGTCATGGCCAACGAGGTCGAACCTCTGAAAAAACTGAGGTCGCTGCTGCGCCTGCTGGCCTGGCAGCCCATGGCCTTTGTGAAGTTGGCCATTGCCTGGTATCTTCTCCGCCTGGAGAACGACAAATATGCCGAGGCGAGCCGGAGTGTCGGCCGGACGGCGGGGCGGGCAACGCTCGGCCGGCCCTTTCTTCTGCCCCATTTTCGCAGGCGCCTGGGTGTGGTCCTGATTCACAGCTATCTGGCGGTTCCGGAAGAGGTCAAGGCCCTGGCCCTCTTTTTGCGACGGCGCGGAGTCTGGGTCTATGCCCCGCGTCTGCCGGGCCACGGCACCTCGGCGGAAGACCTCGCCACCAGAAAATACACGGAATGGCGGGAGACCGTCGAGAACGGTTATGTGCTGATGGGCACCCTCTGCGACCGGGTGGCCGTCGGCGGGATTGCGGTGGGCGGCAATCTGGCCCTTGACCTGGCCAGCCGGGTCGAGACCCTCGCCGGAGTTTTTGTGGTCTGCCCGCCCTATGCCCTCGGCGATTATTCGAACAGGTTCATGCCGGCAACCGATGTCTGGAACCGCCTGCTGCACAAGATGAAGGGCGGCACGCGCAATGTCGATTTCCTCGAGTTTTCAGCGGATAACCTCAGTATCAACTATCCCCGCAATCCCGTCGCCGGCGTAAAGGAAGTCGGCGATCTGCTCGACTCGCTGGAAAAAAGCTACAGTGCTATCAAACAGCCGGTCCTGGTCGTCCAGGCGGACAAGAACCCGGTGGTGGATCCGCGAGGATCGAAACAACTTTTCGATAAGCTTGGCTCCAGAAACAAGGAGTACTGTCTGTTGAGTTATGATCGGCATGTCCTGGTGAACGGCGAGGGAATGGAGAATATAT
Organism: Desulfobacterales bacterium GWB2_56_26; assembly: GCA_001799365.1. Classification (GTDB taxonomy): domain Bacteria; phylum Desulfobacterota; class Desulfobulbia; order Desulfobulbales; family Desulfocapsaceae; genus Desulforhopalus_A. The sequence continues at coordinate 3,326 of MGTI01000085.1, forward strand.
TCAGTAAAATCGGTGGCTTCATCGATCAAATCAAGGCTGCTGCGAAATAATGACAACGGCTGGCACAGGAAGCGACGGGCCGGGAAGGGGACAGTGCGACTGGTTGTGGGAGGAATACCTGCAGGCCTTTCCGGCTATTTCGGCAGGAAATATCCGGGCGGGATGTCATCCCCGGAAGATGATCCACCCTTCGGCCGAGAAGGCGATCGTTCTTATTCACGGGCTCACCGATTCGCCGCTTTTTATGAGGGCCATCGCCCTCTATTTTTATAACAGCCTGGGCTACAACGTCTATATGCCGCTCCTGCCGTGTCATGGCCTGAAGGACCCGCGGGATATGGCGGGGGTTGCGCTGGCCGAGTGGAAGAGAAGCGTACGGTTCGCCGTGTGCGCCGCGGGCGAGAAGGGAACGCGGGTTTCCATCGGCGGCTTTTCCCTGGGCGGGATCCTCAGTCTATACATAGCCTGTACCGAGGCGGCGGTGGGCGGCGAGCTCTATCTCTTTGCCGCGGCACTCGGCCTGTCGCCCGGCTTCTTCGGCCTGCCCTGCGGCCTCAAGGAATTTCTGCTTCGGTTGCCCTTTGCCGAAAGGTTCGACAGCGGCGGACCACTCATCGGCGACCATCCTTATCGGTATGACCGGGTTTGTCTGAGCGGCGCGGTGGAGCTGGTCCGGCTGATCGGGGAGGTGGATGGAATGTTGCGGAAAACCGGCAAAATTACGCCGGCGAGAAGAATTTTTGCCGCCTGGTCGGAATACGATAAGGTGGTTTGTCTGAAAAAACTGCGGGATCTCCATAGGCTGGCCGGCGACGGCCGCTTTGTCCCTTTCGTTATCCCGGCCGACGAGAGGGTCGATCATGCCAGTCTGGTGCTGGCCGAGCCGATCTTCGCCGATGGTGCCCAACCGGGCCGACTGCCGCTGGAACCGGCCAATCCCCTGTTTATGCAGATGGTTGCCGCCATGGGCCGGTTTGCGGCGGGCGGCTGACCTTCTCTGGGATCAGCTGCCGGTATCGGCGTACATCCTGCGGATGTCGTCGGCCAGATGTTTTTCGATAAGCGACCGCCTGAGTTTCAAGGTGGGGGTGAGGAGTCCGTCATCCACCGTCCAGGGTTCCAGGCTGAGCGTCACGTCCCTGATGAAGACGAAGCCGGGGAAACGACCGAGGAGCTTTTCCACCCGGCCGAGCACCGCGGTTTTAACTTCCGGCAGTTCAAGCGATGCCGGGTCCGCCGGCACGCCCAACTCACCGACCAGCTCCTGCCAGACCGGGCGGTTCAGGACGGCGAGAAGCGTCAGAAACGGCCGGCCCTCTCCGAGTACCAGGGCGTGATCGAAGAGCGGATCCATGCTGATCGCCATCTCCAGGTCGGTCGGCGCAATCTTCTCGCCGTTGCTGAGAACGATGATCTCCTTCAACCGGCCGGTGATGCGGATATGGCCATGATCGATAACCGCTCGGTCGCCGGTGTGTAGCCAGCCTTCCGCATCGATGGCGCGAGCGGTGGCCGCCTCATTGCGCCAATAGCCCTGCATAACGCAGCTGCCCCGCACCAGCAGCTCGCCGTCTTCGCCGCTCTTCACTTCGACTCCGGTAAGAGGCCTGCCGACGCCATCCGGCCGGTTGTCATCGACCCGGTTGACGCAGACTACCGGGCTGGTCTCGGTCAGTCCATAGCCCTGGAAGAGGGGCAGGCCCAGGCCGATGAAGAATTTCGAGATGTCGGCGGATAAAGGGGCGCCGCCTGTCACGATGGTGCGAAGCCGGCCGCCGAGTTTTTCCCGGACCTTTGCCGCGATGAGCGGGTCAAGCAGGGGCTGGGCCAGCAGCGATACCGACCACGGGCCCCGTCCCTGGCGGTGGAGGAACGACCGCCAGCCGACTTCCACGGCATACCGGAAAAGAGCGGCAACCGGTTTCGGCTTGGCCGAGAGCTTGGTCATGATGCCGTTGTAGATCCGCTCGAAAATGCGGGGCACGGCGATCAGGACCGTCGGCCTGATCGTCAGCAGATCCTCGGCCAGGTCGGGGATCGAGCGGGCAAAGGCCACGGTCGAGCCAGCCATCATCGGCAGATAGTAGCCTCCCGTCCGCTCCAGCATATGGGAAAGCGGCAGAAAGGAGAGGAAGATATCCTCCGGATAAATGTCCATGCACTGCAAACTGGCATAACAGTTCTCCAGGATGTTACGGTGGCTGAGCATGACACCCTTGGGCGGACCGGTAGTTCCCGAGGTGTAGACGATCGTGGCGGTCTCCGAGGGCTCCGGCGAAAAAGCTGTTGCGTCTTCGAGCGCCTGGGGAAGCCAATCGGCGACGCTTGCCACCCGGCGGTCGAATGTGTCGCTGTGGGTGGAGTCTTCGGCTGACGGCAGATCTACAGTGATAATGCGTTGCAGCCGCCCGAGCCTTACGAGTACCGGGGCAAGTTGCCGGCGGTAGGTGCTGCCGGGGCAAAGCAGGATCCGCGCCTCGGTATGATCGAGGATGTAGGCGATATTATCGGGCCGGTCGTTGGCAAAAAGGGGTACGACGATCAGACCGAGGGAAAGGGCAGCCTGCTCGAAGGCCACCCACTCCGGGCAGTTGGCGAGCATGATGGCCACTCGGTCGCCTTTCGCGAGATTTTCCCCGATGAAGGCGGCTCTCCACCTGGCAACGATGTCGACCATTTCCTGCCAGGTGAGCTCATGCCACTGGCCGGACACTTTGCTGTAGTGCCGGTAAGCTACGGCACCTGGGGTTTTCGCCGCCCTGGTGAGAAAAAGGCCTATCAGGGACTTGCAGGCATCGGGAGAGATGTAAGCGGTTGCATTTTTCATCGCGGCACCTCTTTTTCCTGTCCGAATAGCGTCAGGTCTGCCCGTGCGGAAGAAGGCCGGTAAGCTGTCGTTACTCGGCAGGACAGGTTGGAATTGTGGCAGAAAATAAACCTTCTATTTAATAATAAGCCTTCTCAATATCCTGATGCAAATTATATCGCTCCCGGTTTGGTCTAGGGATTGATTGAGATTTCCCCGGGATTGCTGTACGGTATCGGTTGGGTAAGAGGTACGATGAAGACAGAAGCCAACGGCAAGTCTTTCAGGAGCTTGCGATCGTTGAGAGATTGAAAAAACGACAGACGAGGGGAAGATGACAGGTACGATTTTAATAACCGGTGCGACTTCCGGATTCGGCAGGGCGACTGCGGAACTTTTTGCTCAAAACGGCTGGCGGCTGATCCTCACCGGCAGGCGTAGGGAACGGTTGCAGGAAATGCAGGAAAAGTTGGGAGAAAACAGGGCCCATATCGCCGCCTTCGACATTCGGGACAGGCAGCAGAACAAGGAAATGGTGACCGGGTTGCCGGTGGAATATCGGGACATCGATATCCTCCTCAACAACGCCGGCCTGGCCCTTGGTCTGGAACCCGCCTATGCGGCGGATCTCGGCGAATGGGAAACCATGGTGGATACCAACATCAAAGGACTGCTCTACATGACCCGGCTCATCCTGCCGGGAATGGTTGCCCGCAAGAAGGGCCATATCATCAATATCGGCTCGATTGCCGGCTCATGGCCGTATCCGGGCGGCAACGCCTATGGGGCGACCAAGGCGTTTGTCCAGCAGTTTTCGCGGAACCTGAGGGCGGATTTGCAGGGAACCGGGATCCGGGTGACCAATATCGAGCCGGGACTGGCCGAAAGCGAGTTCTCGGTGGTGAGGTTCGGCGGCGACCGCGACAAGGCGGCCAAGGTGTATGAGGGGACGCAGCCGCTTACTCCTGCCGATATTGCCGAGATCGTCTACTGGACCGCCAGCCGTCCCGCCCATGTCAATATCAATTCGGTGGAAGTGATGCCGGTCTGCCAGACCTGGGGTAATCTTGCTGTCAGCCGCAATAGGTAAACAAGAATTGGCCTGCCTTCAGGGTGTGTCGGCAGGCCAATACGGGGAGGGAAAATGAAGAGACGCTGCATATTGTCCGTCATGATCATGGTGCTGGGGGCTTCATCGCTGGGCTTAGCCGGAGACGAGCTGGCCTGGGAAAAGAAGCTGCCGTTCAAGACCGCAACCATCAGCTATTCGATCAAGGGCATGGAGAATGGTATGGAGACCCTCTATATCCGCGACCATGGCAGGGAGCGGGCGACATACCGGGAGACGACCTCCAATATGATGGGCATGAAAATGACCAACAGAACCGTCGAATTCAAGACGCCCGACCAGATTTATACCTACGATCTGGAAAAACAGCAGGGCTTCAAAGGGCTCAATCCGCAGAAGTACATGATCGAGGAATACGACAGGCTGTCGGCGGTCGAGAAGGAAAAGGTTCGGGAAAACGCCAAGAAGATGGGTGCCGCCTACACCGAAGGCATGGGCGGCCAGATTCAGCAGAATGCGGTGAAGATCCTCGGTTACGATTGCGACAAGGTCGAAATCATGGGCGGCTCGTCAACCTATCTCATTCATGATACGGATGTAGCCCTGAAAACAGAGATGAATATGATGGGCATGAAGTTGACCATGGTGGCGGATTCAGTTGACAAGGGCAAGGTGGATGACAAGGTTTTCGAACATCCGGCCGGCATAACGGCGGAAGCCAACAGCGAGTCCGACAAGATGGCCCAGAACATGGCACGGCAGGCCATCGCCATGCTGAAAGATCCCGAAAAAGCCAAAACCATGCCGATGATGCCTCAACTCGCCATCCCCGGCGCCGAGATGTCGGCGGAAGACAAGGAGATGATGCAGCAGGTGCAACAGATGATGAAGGGCATGAAAGGCAAGCAGGCTCAATGATTTTCGGCGGTTGGCAACGGAGATGAACAGGGTGTGGCGGAGGTTGTTACGGCCACTGTTTTTCCGTGCCGGGAGGCGCCCGCAAAGAAAGATATGGAGGGCGAAAAATCAGTTGACACGCCTTCCCCAGCAGTTTATATTGCCCGCCTACGCTGTTTCAGTAACCACAATTTAATGTGTTTTTTCTTCTAATCCTCGGTAGCTCAGTCGGTAGAGCAGGTGGCTGTTAACCACCTTGTCGGCGGTTCGAGTCCGTCCCGGGGAGCCAGAATTCAAAGGCTCGATTTGCCAAAATCGAGCCTTTTTTCAATATAGTCGGGGCGTAGCGCAGCCTGGTTAGCGCGCCTGCCTTGGGAGCAGGAGGTCGTGTGTTCGAATCACACCGCCCCGACCATTTATGAGTATAGAAGCCGGACACTTACATGGTGTCCGGCTTTTTCTTTTTCCCGACCACCTTCCTCGCATTTGACAACAAATTTATGGTATTTACTGACGCTTCTGATGACATAGGTTGGTGCAGAGGAAGTCACTCAGCCGTTATTGATCAATTTTACGGAAGCGATTTTTTATGAACCAGATTGACTCCCTGAAGGAACAGATAGCAAAAACAGAGGTTGTGCTGGCTGAGTCACGAGAAAATTTCGAGAAGAACCCCAACAGCTACAGTGCACAGCTCCTTTTGCTGAGCACAGAAAATTACCTGGCAGACTTGCTCAAGCAGCTGGACACGTTGCAGGCACAGAGGTAGCAGTGTGTGAAGATTTGTCAGTGGGTATAGTGAGAGACAATTGTTGTTGATGGATTATTCGATAAGCCGGATACTTACATGGTGTTCGGTCTTTTTCCTGACCCCTTTCCTCGCATTTGACGAGTATCTAGAGACCCGAAAAGCTGACAACCCGACATGAACACGACGGAGAGCTGTCGGCGGCCTTGCGTGTACGGCTGGAAAAAGATACGATTAAAATCACCCATGCAGCGTTGATTGAATAGAGAGCGATGGCTAACCACCTAATATCTTACTTTTTGTCCGGTTGAAGCAAGCGCCAGCCGCTTGCTAAAAACAGTTCGATATAGGGAGAGTCAATGTAATAATTTGGAAACAATATGGAGTGAGGATGGTATGGTCGATGATTACTACGGGATTGCTGATCTTAAGTATATTGCTGCAGGTGCTGCAATCCTGGCCAGCGGTGGCGGCGGAAGCTATCTCGACGCGGTGAATATCATCAAAGAATTTGAGGCTACTGGTTGGAGCGGTGCCATTCACGTACAAGAATATGATGGTGCAACAAACTGCTGCGTACTTGCCATGATGGGTTCACCGGATGCTGCCGCCAACATGACGCTATCGGATGTTAATCATTCCATCGCCAATACTATCAGCACTTTTCAACAAGCAGCAGGCTTCGTCTTGAGTTGCGTCATTCCAGTTGAAATCGGGGCAATCAACACTATCGTGCCCTTCCTGGCAGCGGCTCAAGCCGATAATTCTATCAGCTGGGTCGTCGATGGCGACGGTGCCGGCAGAGCCGTGCCCGAACTGCCGCAAACCAGCTACGGCGGCAGCCTTAACCTGTCGGTAAGCCCCGGTTCACTGGCAAATAACGCCGGGACATTAACGGCTATTCAATCTGCCACTCTCAAGGCAGGATCTGCAGCGCAAATTGAAGCTTTGGCCGGCGGCATCACTTCTGCTTTTGGAAGCTTTGCAGGCATAGCCCTCTGGCCATCCAATATCAGTAATCAATATGCATTGTCGGGAAATTATATTAAGAATACTGTCAGCCAAACCAGAGCCTTGGGGCAATTTCTGCTGACTGCAAAAACGCCTCCACCAACAGCCATCGTTGCCCGTAAGATTGCAGATCTCACTGATCGAGCTGCAGCACCTGTGCTTACCAATTTCTATATCACCGCTATCACCCAATCGACAACCAGCGGCTCCCTTGATGCCGGCATCATTCGTTTGGATAATTCACCAGACCAGAGCAAAAGCACGGAAACACATTATTTATACAATCTCAACGAGAACTTAATCATGTATTCAAGTCTTGGCAGTGCTCCAAACATCATCGCCCCGGATTCTATCTGCTATTATTCGGAAAGCAATGGACTCGGTTTTTCCAATGCGACCAACGATCTCGCCCTTTATTTCAATTCCGAAACAGGGAAAAGCACAGGCAGTACGGTGAGCGTCATTAAGGTCAATGCAGCGTCGACACTTTGCAAGACTCCCGGGGTGGTCGCTTCCTTTGCCGGGCTGTTGCGCAACATCGGGTATGCAGGCGCTCTCCCGTATCCTCAAGAGCTGGAGTCTGGAATTTAAAACGATGGCAGAAGAAGAGCTCAATAAAGATCGCCTGGCACTCGCTTTGGAGGCTGCGGGACTTGATCTATGGGAGAACGATCTGGTTACCGGTGAGGTCACCCGTAAGGCAGTTAAAACATTTGCTGAACTCGGCTATAGTGAAGAGGAGGCCCTCGCCTGCATCGATGGCCAGTTTGCCTTTGTCCATCCAGAGGATGTCCCCTTGGTCAAGACAGCGATCAATGAGCATTTGACAGGGGTCAAGCCTGAATATCGATGCGAGTTTAGACTGAAGGCCAAAGATGGTTCATGGGTCTGGTACGCCAATTACGGAAAGATCATGCAGAGTTCGAATTATAAGCATGGCAAGCGGTTTGTCGGTGTGACCTTCAACATCAACAACAGGAAGTGCCAGGAAAACGAACTTCGGCTCATTAATCTTAAACTCGCCGAGCAGAATGAATTGCTTGAGAGGTTGAATAACACCTTACGGGAAAGCGAGGACAAGTTCCGTACGACTTTTGATTTCAATCCCGATGCGGTGGCCATCAGCCGTCTGGATGACGGTTGTTATGTCGATATCAATCAGGGGTTCACGCGAATTACAGGTTTTTCCCGTGACGAAGTTATTGGCAAGACAGTCCTGGAACTCAACCTATGGCGCGATCCAGCCGATCGGAGCATATTAGTCCAGGGGCTTCGGGAAAAAGGGTTTTACCAGAATCTTGAGACGCAATTTCGACTAAAAAACGGCAGCATCATTACCGCATTGATATCGGCGAGACTTATCTCCCTCAAGGGGGTCACGCATCTCCTCTCTGTCACCCGCGATATAACGGAGCTGAAAAAATCCGAATATGAAAAACTGAAATTTGAGAAGCTGGAATCCCTGGGTGTGCTTGCTGGAGGAATTGCCCATGATTTCAACAATATCCTGACTGGAATCATGGGTAATATCTCGTTTGCGAAAATTTTTCTCGATACCACCCATAAATCCAACAAACCCTTGGCGCAGGCTGAAAGGGCTGCAGTGAGGGCCGGAGAGCTGGCGCACCAACTCCTGACCTTTGCACGCGGCGGTCAGCCGATCAAGCACGTAGTATCGCTCAAACACCTTATAGACGAAGCGCTTTCCTTTGTTCTACGGGGTTCAAATGTCAAAGGAATCGTTGACATACCTGATTCCATCCATGCCCTCGAAGCCGACGAAGGCCAGATGACCCAGGTTTTTCATAACATCATCATCAATGCCACGCAGGCGATGCCGGGAGGAGGCGTGCTGACAGTCTCCGCCCGAAATGAACTACTGAACGAAAAGAATGCATTTTCACTTCCCCCAGGCCCCTATCTCCGACTGACATTTCTCGACCAGGGGTGCGGAATATCCACAGATGATCTTAAAAAGATCTTTGACCCCTACTTCACGACCAAATCGACCGGCACCGGTATGGGACTCTCATCGGTTCACTCGATCGTACACAGGCATGGCGGCCATATTCAAGCAGCTTCCTCTGTTGGCAAAGGAACGACCTTTATAATCCACCTGCCATCAATCGGAAAAGCCTCTGCACATTACCAGGAAGAAACCTCGGGACAGCCGGTGGGCAAGCATATAGGCGGGTCAATTCTCGTCATGGATGACGAAGAAATGATCATTAAAGTTGCATCGTCGATGCTCGCCCATCTTGGATATATCGTGACAACATGCTCAAATGGAGAAGAAACAATTGATCGCTATAAAGCGTCGATGGACTCCGATACTCCATTTCTGGCAGTTATTATGG
>MGTI01000086.1 GCA_001799365.1 Desulfobacterales bacterium GWB2_56_26
AAGTCGTAAAGGAATTGGTCGTCAACCGGACCGATGCCATCGCCCATGTGGGCAGCGCTGCTCTCGACAACGAGGAGTGCTACATTCTGCAAAAAATGATTCGGTCATGGGGCCTGGTGTATATAGAACACCAGGCGCGTATCTGACACAGCGCAACTGTTGCGGCTCTGGCAGAGTCGTTCGGACGCGGTGCAATGACCAACCACTGGATTGACCTGAAAAACGCCGATGTTATTTTGGCTATGGGCAGTAATCCAGCCTCGAATCATCCCATTTCCATGAAGTGGATCATGCGTGCCCGGGAAAAGGGCGCCAAGCTGATCTGCGTCGACCCGCGCTTTACGCAGACTGCTGCGAAGGCGGATCTCTATGCCCCCTTACGTTCCGGAACTGATATCGCCTTCCTCGGCGGTATGATCAACTACATCCTGGAAAAAGACCTCTATTTCAAAGACTACGTTGTCAACTACACCAATGCCTCGTTCCTGGTGAATCCGGACTACAAAGGCCCGGCGGATCTTGATGGCCTGTTCTCTGGGTACAACGCGGAGAAACGGAATTACGACAAGAAAACCTGGTCCTTCCAGCTGGACGAAAACGGCATCGCCTTGAAGGATCCCACTCTACAAAACCCCAACTGCGTGTTCCAGCTCCTGAAGAAACACTATTCCCGCTACAACGTAGACAAGGTAGTAGACATCACCGGTACACCGAAAGATAAACTGCTGGCGGTGTACGAGCTGTTCGGCTCCACCGGCAAACCGGATCGGGCCGGGACCGAGTGCTACGCCATGGGCTGGACCCAGCACACCGTCGGCACCCAGAACATCAGGACCATGACCATCATCCAGCAGCTGCTCGGCAACATGGGCATTGCCGGCGGCGGCATCAACGCCATGCGCGGCGAGGCCAACGTCCAGGGCTCCACGGACTACGGTCTTTTGTTCCACATCCTGCCCGGCTACAACCCGACGCCGAACGCGTCCCTGGTCGATCTTGCAACCTACAACGAAAAGAATACCCCGAAAACCAAGGAACCGCGCAGCGTCAACTGGTGGTCCAACCGTCCGAAGTATATAGCCAGTTACCTCAAGGCCGTTTACGGCACAGCGGCAACCAAGGAAAACGATTTTGGTTACTCCTGGCTGCCGAAGATCGACGTGGGCCAGAATGCCTCCTGGCTGATGATCTTCGACAAGATGCTGAAGGGCGATTTCGAAGGTTTCTTCGCCTGGGGCCAGAACCCCGCATGCTCGGGCGCCAACTCCAACAAAACCCGCCAGGCCATGACCAAGCTCAAGTGGCTGGTCAACGTCAACCTTTTCGACAACGAGACCGGTTCCTTCTGGCGTGGTCCGGGTATGAATCCCAAGGAGATCCAGACTGAGGTGTTCATGCTGCCGTGCTGCTCCTCGATGGAAAAACAGGGCAGTATCGCCAACTCCGGACGCTGGGCGCAGTGGCGTTACAAGGCCGTTGAACCGATCGGTCAGTCGATGCCCGATGCCGAGATCATCAACGAGCTCTTTTTCAAGGTCAAGGAACTCTACAAGAAGGAAGGCGGCGCCTATCCCGATCCTATCGTCAACCTCGCCTGGGAATACGGCGAAAAAGACGCGGCGGGCAAGGTCAAGCACGTGGACGTGCATGCCATCGCCAAAGAGATCAACGGCTACTGGCTCGAGGATGTCTACGATAACAAGGTGAGTCCGCCCAAGCTTATCGGCAAGAAAGGCGATCTGGTGACAAGCTTCCCCTCTCTGCAGGCCGATGGCACCACCTCGTGCGGCAACTGGATCTACTGCAACTCGTATATCCTGAAGGACGGCAAGGAAGTCAACATGATGGCCCGGCGCGGCAAGGACGACCCAACCGGCCTCGGCCTCTACGCGGGCTGGGCCTGGGCATGGCCGGTCAACCGCAGGATCATCTACAACCGGGCTTCGGTAGATCTGCAGGGACAGCCGTTGGATCCAAAACGACCGCTGGTTAAATGGGACGCCGGGAAAAAGGCCTGGATAGGCGATGTTCCCGACGGTCCGGCACCGCCGATGGGCACCGACGGCAAGTTCCCCTTCATCATGAAGCCGGACGGGGTCGCCTCAATCTTCGGACCCGGTCTCGCGGAAGGTCCTTTCCCGGAACATTACGAAGCCCTCGAATGTCCGGTCGAGGCCAATGCGATGTCCAAGCAGCGGGTCAATCCGACCATCAAGATCTTCGGCGACAAAATGGATGCCTTCGCGTCCTGCGATGCCAGGTATCCCTTTGTCGGGACCACCTACCGGGTGTCCGAGCACTGGCAGACCGGCTGCATGACGCGGCACTGTTCATGGCTCTTGGAAATGCAGCCCCAGAACTTCGTCGAGATGAGTCTTGAATTGGCTAAAGACCTGAAAGTAGGAAACGGCGAGACGGTTATCGTCTCCTCCGCCCGCGGCGAAGTCAAAGCGGTCGCGGTGGTCTCCGAACGGTTCAAGCCCTTCAAGATCGCAAGCTCAACGGTTCACCAGGTCGGTCTTCCCTGGCATTTCGGCTGGCAGTTCCCCGAAGACGGCAGCGGGTATGACAGCGCCAACCTGCTGACCCCGAACGTGGGCGACGCAAATACAATGATACCCGAGTCGAAGGCCTTCATGGTCAACGTCCGGAAGGCATAGGGGGGGGATTATGGCCAACGAGACTAAAAACCGCAAAGGGATGATGGTCACCCCTGAGCTCTGCATCGGCTGCAGGGCCTGTCAGGTGGCCTGCAAATCCTGGAACCAACTTCCGGGGACCAAGACCACCAATAACGGCACGTATCAGAATCCGCCGGATCTGAACAGCACGGCCTTCAACCTCATCCGCTACAATGAGGTGCCGGGCCAAGAAAATCCGGTGCGCTGGCTCTTCGTCAGCAGGCGCTGCATGCACTGCGAAGAAGCAGGCTGCATGACGATCTGTCCGACCGGGGCCATTTACCGGACCGCTGATGGCGCCGTAGCCGTAAACCGCGACAAGTGCATCGGCTGCAAGCTCTGCACTAACGCCTGCCCGTTCGATGTGCCGCGTTACGATGCAGAGAACAAGATGACCAAATGTCATCAATGCTCCGACCGGACCGCTGCAGGAATGCTCCCGGCCTGTGTCAAGACCTGCCCCACCGGCGCCTTGAAGTACGGCGACCGAGACGAAATGATCAAGACCGCCAAAAGCGACGGTTTCAAGACCATCTACGGCGAGCAGGATCTGAGTGGCCTGGGCACGGTCTATGCCTTCAAGGATGAGCCGAAGCTCTACGGAATGAAGGAGAATCCGACCATCCCGGGCAGCGTGGTCTTCTGGCATACGTATCTGAAACCGCTTTCGTTTATCGGCCTGGGCGGCGTAGTCGCTGCGGCGGCGATCCACTATCTGGCGATTGGCCCCCACAAGGAAAAGGAGGAGGTGTAACATGGCAGAGATAGTAAGAAAATCAAGTGTCGACGAGATCCTGAACCACTGGATCCTCGCCGGAAGCTGTATCCTGCTGATGATCACGGGATTCGCCTTCCTGTTTCACATGGAAGCGGTTGCGTCGGTCTTCGGTGGATTCAATACCATGAAAGAGGTGCATAACTGGGGAGGAGTGGTATTCACTCTGTCCATGCTCTACTCCATGCGCCATTATCTGAAGGATGCCTTCGAATATGACGCCGACGATGCCCAATGGTTCAAGGTGGCAGGCGGCTATCTTTCCCATAAGGTGAAGGTTCCGCCGATGGGCAAATACAATCCCGGCCAGAAGCTCTATTATCTGGCTGTAGTCGGGGCCGGCATCGCCATCGCCCTGTCCGGCTTTGCCATCTGGTTCATGAAGGACAACGGCACCATTATGCTCCTGGCCCACCTTGTCCACAATGTGGCCTTCTGCATCTTCGTGCTCGCCGTTCCTGTCCATATCTATCTCGGGACTCTCGCCAATCCGGGAACGTTCAAGCTCATGGTGAGCGGGACCCTGCCCCTGGAAGAAGCCAAGAGAAGATATCCCAAGTGGATGAAAGCGGCCGGCAAGATGTAAGCCGGAGCTGAACGTACTTTCAAACCAAAAGGGGATACTTCGGTATCCCCTTTTTTTACGCATGCATATGAAAAAACTTTTGATCTGTCTCTGTGTTCTGCTGTTGTCCGTTATGGCGCAGGCCGAGGAAAAGAGAACCGACGTCCCGATCGGCGACTCTCCATCGATGGGCCCCGCGGATGCCCCGGTCACCATCATCGAGTTCATCGATTTCCAGTGACCGCACTGTGTGGCGGCCGGTCCGACCGTCAAACAACTCCTGCAGACTTACCCCGGCAAAATCAGGCTGGTGGTCAAGAACTACCCTTACAAATATCGCGATTTTGCCCGGATCGCCGCCGAAGCCTCCCTTGCCGCACAGGCCCAGGGCAGGTACTGGGAAATGCACGACCTGATGTTTACCCGGTCACCGAAGCTGGACCGTGCAAGCCTCATCGCCTATGCCGGGGAACTGGGGCTTGACGTGCCGAAATTTATCAAAGCCATCGACGGCGGAGACCATGCGGCGGAAATCGACCGAGACCTGCAGCTCGCCCAGTCCATAGATCTCTACAACACCCCCACCTTCTATATAAACGGGCGGCAGGTGGTCGGCGAACGTCCCTTCGACTTCTTCAAGAAGATCATTGACGAGGAATTGCAGCTGGCGGGAAGGTGACGGGTGAAAAAAAAATTATTGCTAATTCTCGCGGTGCTGTGCCTGCCGCCGAACGTTTTTGCGGGTGAACTCAAACCGTTCGGTAATATTCCGATATCGGCCGCCAATCCCCCGACGGAGGCGAAGGTCGAACTCGGCAAGAAGCTCTTCTTCGACCGGCGGCTGTCCGGCGACGGGACCACGAGCTGCGCCACCTGCCACGATCCCGAACGCCATTTCAGCGACGGCCTGCCGATCTCGCTCAACTACCCGACAACCCGCAACTGGCGCAACTCGCCCAGCCTGATCGGCGTCGCCTTCCAAAAATTCTTATTCCACGACGGGCGGGCGGCAAGCCTTGAAGAGCAGGCTCTCTTTCCCATGATGTCGGCCTTCGAAATGAACCAGAACCTCGACTTTGTAGAAGAGGAAATCCGGGCGGTTCCCGAATATGTGGCGGAGTTTAAAAAGGTTTTCGGCGACGAAGATGTGACCCGGCAACGGATCGCCATGACCATCGCCGCTTTTGAGCGCACCCTGGTCTCCCGCGATGCGCCGCTCGACCGATTCCTGCTTGGCGATAAAAACGGCCTTTCGCCGGAGGCGCAGAAAGGGTATGAAGTATTTACGGGCAAAGGGAAGTGTGCCGAATGTCACTTTGGCGAAAAACTCGCCGACGACCGGTTCCACGCCCTCCACGTCCCGGAGAACCCCGAGCACCTGCAGGACCCGCGGATCGTGGCGACCCGCCGGTTCGTCGCCAAGGTCTACCACTACGAAGCGTATAGGACGCTCTCCGAAGACCCCGGCCGCTACCTCATCACCAGAGAGCAAAATGACTGGAAGGCCTTCCGGACGCCCGCGCTCAGGGAAATAGCCGGAACGGCCCCCTATATGCACAACGGCATCTATGCGACTCTCCAAGAGGTGATCGACTTTTTCGACGCAGGCGGCGGGCCGGGCAACACTGTGTTGCGCCCCCTGCAACTCAGCCCGGCGGAGAAGGATCAGCTGAGGATTTTCCTCGAACAAGGATTGACCGGAAAGCCGCCTGCCTTTACCTACCCAAAAATCCCATAAGGAGAAATATGACCATTGATATTCAGACCCTGATCGAACAGCGGCCGCATCTCAAGGACCCGCTCGAACTCTACGCCAAATGCCTGCGCTTTCAGAGCGAGGCGGCGATACTTCTGCCGAAGGAGAGAGCCACCATGGCCCCGGAGGACGCCAAGGCCTATCCGCGGGAAATCGCCGGCGATCTGTTCCGCTTGTTTATTTCCGTCTTCGATCTGCCCGCCGAAAATTTTGCCCCGCTCGGCGCAGCGCTTGCGAACGGCGAAATCGATTTCATGCGGCTGCCGCTCGACGAAACCCCGGACCTGCCGGAGTTGCCGCACAGCAAAGAGGAACTGGCCGGGCTTTTCTTTTTGCTCTCCCGGCCGTATTTTATCGCCCTGCGGGAGACCTTCCCGCTGGACGGCAATGAATGGAAAGACGGACGCTGCCCGCTCTGTTCGGCGAAGGCGGCGATTACCTCCGTCGTGGAAGGGCCGAAGCGCCAGCTGCACTGTTCGTTCTGCGGCACCGTCGGTCCGTACCGGTTCATAGGCTGTCCGAACTGCGGTACCGTCGAGGCGGAGAAGCTCAACACCATTATGTCGGAGGATGAACCAGGCTTCCGGATCACCACCTGCGAGGCGTGCCGGACCTATGTCAAGGTCGTTGAAGGTACGGCGCTGCAGGATATGACGCTGGACCTGGCGGATATGGCGAGCCTGCCGCTCGATATCATCGCCCAGGGCAAGGGGTATGCCCGTCTGGCGCCGAATCCCATCAGCTTGAAAAAGATGGGGTAGCGGAAAATTCTCGGCACCTCGCCGTTCTGCAGTAGTAATGCTGAAAAGGCTGTCCGCTCGGACAGCCTGTTTCATTTTGTCTATTGTATAGAGGTCAGGCAAAAATCTCCTTGCCGGATTCGGGGGATTGGGTATCTTCAGTTTTTCTCTTCATTCCCATGGCACCGCAGCCTCACCCTGGCACATCTTCTCTACTTTCTGGACAAGCTATGATGGACAAATGTTCGTTGAAATATCTCGTGTTGACCGTTCTTCTCCTCATCACCTGCCCGGCGGCAGCAGTCCCCCAGCAGGAAGCGCCGATACGGGGGAGCGAGATGACCGCCGGACAGGCGATGGTCCTCGGCGTCGTCGAGGGCGTGACCGAATACCTGCCGGTCAGCTCCACCGGCCATCTGCTTTTAGCGCAGAGGATCATGGGCATCGGCGAAGACGCATCGCTCACCGAAAGTGACCGGCAAAGGAAAAAGGAGGCCGCCGATGCCTATGCCATCTGCATCCAGGCAGGCGCCATCATTGCCGTGCTGGGCCTCTATTTCAGCCGGGTGCAACAGATGATCTCCGGCCTCTTCGGCCGCAATCCGGTGGGGCTCCGCCTGCTTATCGGCGTAGCGGCAGGCTTTCTGCCGGCGGCGGTCATCGGCCTGCTCTTCAACAAGCACATCAAGGAATATCTCTTCGGGCCCTGGCCGGTGGTGGCAGCCTGGCTGGTCGGCGGCCTTGCCATCCTTGCCGTCAGCTACCGCACACGGCACGACCGGGAGAACAGGGCGATTTTAGGCATTCCCCTTGACGATCTCACCTGGAAAATGGCCTTCATCATCGGCATCGCCCAGTGCATCGCCATGTGGCCGGGAGTCAGCCGCAGCCTGATCACCATTGTCGGCGGCATGCTGGTCGGCCTCAGCCTGCCGGCGGCAGTCGAATTCAGCTTCCTCCTCGGCGTCGTCACCCTGGGCGCCGCTACCGCTTATGACGCCTTGAAGCACGGCCAGGTCATGCTCCAGACCTTCGATCCCGGATCCCTCGCCATCGGTCTCGTTTTTGCCTTCATCTCCGCCGTCATTTCCATAAAATGGATGGTCGCCTATCTCAACAACCACGGCCTCGCCATCTTCGGCTACTATCGGGTGGCAGTGGCAGTGGCCACCGCCGGCCTGCTTCTGACCAACACGATCTGAAGGGGCTCGCACCGATGTTTGAATTCAGAACGTTGATTGAATGTGCTTCGGGGTTGGGGGCGACCGGGGCGACGGTTATTGGGACTGCGGATATAGTGGTGGACGAGAGCCTGGCCGAGCGATGCCGGGAGCCTCGTTGCGAGAATTATGGCCTGGCCAAGAGCTGCCCGCCGTATGTCGCCGGGCCTGCAGCATTTCGGAAACTGCTTGAAAACTTTCGGCAGGCGATTTTTTTTAAGATCGATGTGCCTTCTGACGTTCTTTTTTCCAGCGAAAGCCGGGAGGTTTTCCAACTGCTGCACGAGGTGGCATCGGGCATCGAGCGCTCCGCGGTTGAGATGGGGTTTGCGGGTGCCCGGGCCTATGCCGGGGGATCCTGCAAGGCCATCTTTTGTGACGAGCATCAGGGATGCCTTGCCCTGTCGGCAGAGGGACAGTGCCGGTATCCTCAATATGCCCGGCCTTCCATGTCGGGGTTCGGCATCAATGTGGCAAAGCTGTTCGAAGCGGCCGGCTGGGAGATGAACTGGGTGACTCACCACCCCGATTCGACTGCGACCAAAATGGCCAATGTATGCGGGCTGGTGCTGATTGCTTAAGCGGCCGAATCCTTATTGCCCTTCCCTTCTGCGGATCGCCTCCAGCACATACGGATAGATGTTTTCGGTGATTTTCCGGTATCCTTGACCATTGGGGTGGATGGTGTCGGCCTGGTTGAGGGCGCTCTGCATTGCCACGCCTTCCAGAAAAAATGGAAAAAAGACCGGCTCGAATTCCTCGGCAAGTTTCGGATACACCGCATTGAACCGGGCGACATACGCCGGACCCAGATTGCGGACCATCTTCATGCCCGCCAGAAGGACCACCACCTCTTTTTCTTTCAGAATCCCCAGGATCTCCCGGATATTGTTCTCCACCACCTGCGGCTCGATGCCGCGCAGCCCGTCGTTTGCCCCGGTCTCAAGGATCACGATATCCGGGTTCATGGAAAGCAACCATTCCAGGCGGGAAAGGGTGCCGCTGCTCGTCTCGGCGCTGACCCCGGCGTTGACCACTTTATAATTGTAACCATCCGCCTGCAGCTTTTTCTCCAGCAGGGCCGGATAGCTCTCTTCCTCGGCGAGCCCCTGGCCCGCCGTGAGACTGTCTCCCACCGCGACAATGATCTTCATCGCCTGTTCCTCCGGGCGCTTCGACACTTCCGGCATTTCGGGCCTTTCCGGTTTGTCCCGGTCGCAGCCAAGGCAAGCGAGCATCGAGAGCAGTATCATGCAAAAAATCTTTCCCATTCTATCCTCGCTGACAAAAAATCATATTCGTTTGCCCACTTCACCCCTGCTCGCGCAAAAATCCGGCAGGTTTTTGCCTGAGAATGGTAATCGAGCTGAGCAGGCCGAGGAGAACGACCACCCCCACCGTTGCCGCCAGCAACACCAGGCAGGCCGGCCAGTACGGCCGATATTCTATTTCCAGAAAATAACGACAGACCGCCCAACTGCCAAGCTGGCCGACCAGCATCCCGCACCCGCCGCAGAGCAGGGCCAGCACCAGGTTTTCCAGGAAAAAGACACGCAGTACAAAGGCCGATCCCGCACCGAGAATCTTATAGTAAACCGCCTCCTCCATCCGCGACAGTCTCGTGGCCAGAATCGAACTCACCATGATGAGCGCCCCGGCGAGCATGGAAACGGCGGCGAAGAACGTCACGACCGCCGACAATTTTTCCATTATTCTGCCGAGTTCGACGGCCGTCTCCCCGACATTGATCGGACTGATATTGGGATAGCGGCTGACGATCCGGTTTTCCAGTTGCGCCACTTCTCCAGCCGGCACCTTCATGGCTGCAAACATGGTCTGCGGGGCGGCTTTCAGGTATTTTTCCGGGAAGACGAAATAAAAATAAGGATAAAGCATCGACCTGGTGTGGCGGCGGATCGACGTCACCTGCGCCCGCAACGGCACGCCCTGGATGTTGAAATCCAGGATGTCGCCGATCTTCATGTCGCCCATCTCGACCACGGTGTCAAGCAGCGACACCGGCGGCAGGCCGCCCTCGCGCTCTTTGGCCCCGAACAGGCTGTCGCCTTCCACCAGGATCTCATCGGGCAAAAGCGCCTCCCGATAGGTGAGGTTGAACTCCCGGGCCAGGCTGTCGCCGCGCCCTTTTTTTCCTTCGGCTTCGCGGTTGATTTTGGTCTCGTTGACGGCCTGCAGCCGGCCGCGAACGACTGGAAAGAGTTCAACGTCGCCGCCAACCAGTTCAAGGAACCCCGTCCGCTGGTCCTTCTGGATGTCGAGGCAGAAGAGATTCGGCGCATCGACCGGATAGGAGTCGATGTAGGTGGCCCGCAGGTTGCGCTCCACCAGAAAGATCGAGAGCAGCACGGCGAGCGCCGAGGCCAGCGTCACGACAATGGCCCGGGTGGCGTTGCCGGGACGGAGCAGGCTTCGCACCGCCTGGCGCAGCGGCAGAGCCCGAAGCCGCAGGCGGGCCATAACAGCAATCAGTCCGCCGATCACGACAGCTATCACCGCAATCAACCCCAGCATGCCGCCGATGAAATACATCCCGGTCCGCAGGTCTTCCAGCTGCCGGACCACAAGCCCTGCCAGCAGAAGAATGCCGAGCGCGATCAGCAACCGGCTCGAGGTCTTGTGCAAGCCGCCCACCCTCTCCTTTCGGAAAATCGCCGCCGGTTTGACATCGGCAATGATGCCGATGGGCAAAAAGGTAAAAAAACAAACCACCACCAGACCGAGCGCCATCCCTTCGACCAGATCGGTGAGCGACACGCCGAGAGCCATGTTCTCGGGCAAAAAGCCGGCGAGAAGACCGGCAAGACTTTGTTTCATGACGAGACCGGCAAAAACGCCCAAACCGCAGCCGAGCAGGCTGAGACCGACGACCAGCACCAGATAATGCTGCAGGAGAAACCGTCCGGTAGCGCCAAGCGAACGGATGATGGCAAAACTCTTCACCTTCCGCCGCAAGAGGGCAGCCAGGGAACTCTGCATGCCGATCCCGGCGAGCAGCAAGGTGAACACGGCAATGAGGGCAAGAAAAGACAACAGATTTTCGAAAAATCGCTTAACCCGGGAGCCTGCGGTCGTCGCGGTGTCTACCCGCTCCCGGCCCTCGGCGGCTTTCGCCTCTAGGCGCGCCGCGGTCTTTTCCACCTCTTGCTGGTCGGCGACCTTCAGCGTGGTCACGTAGCTGACCCGGCTGCCTTTGGCAACCAGATCCATCTTCTCAAGATCGTCGGCGGCAACGAAAATTCGCGGTCCGAAGCTGAAAAAATCGACGGGCCGCAGCGACTCCCGGGTGACCACATCGGCAATCGTCAGCTGCGCCTCGCCGAGCATAAGTGTATCCCCCACGGCCACTCCCAGCCGTCCCAGCAGGGCCGCACCGACGATAACCTGGCCCGGCTGCAGGACGTCGGCAAATTCCCGGCCGGAGCGCAGCTCCACCTTGCCGTACAGGGGATAGCCGGCCTCCACCGCTTTGATATTGCTGAAAAGGGATGCCCCGCCATCGTCCCTTCTGGCCATGGAATAGAATTCCCAGGTCCTGACGACTTCAACCCCCTGTTCCTGCCGCAACGCAACCAGTTCCTCGCTGAGAGCGGGGGAAAATTCGGCCCGGGAGCGTATAATGATATCGCCTCCGTGCAGGCTTTTGGCATCGCCCGCAATGGCGCCGCGCACATCGCGCCGAAAACTGCTCACGGCAACGATGCTGACCAGCGAGAGCGCCACACAGAGCACAAAGATCACCGCCTGGCCGCGGCTGTGCATCATTTCCCGGAAGAGGAAGCGCAGATTCATCGGACTGTCCTGCTGTCGTCCACGACCCGGCCGTCATGGAGGCGAATGACCCGATCGGCCCGTCCGGCGAGTGTTGTGCTGTGGGTGGCCATAACCAGGGTGGTCTGCCGGTCGCGATGGAGCGCAAGCAAAAGCCCGATAATCGCCTCGCTGTTTTCGGAATCGAGATTGCCGGTCGGCTCGTCGGCGAAGACGATCTCCGGTTCGTTGATCAGCGCCCGGCAGATCGCCACCCGCTGCTGCTCCCCGCCGCTGAGTTGGTCGGGAAAGTTCCTCCGTCGCGGCAGGAGGCCAACCAGGTCGAGCAACCTTTCCGCCTTCTGCCGGGCCTTGTCGTCCTTTCTCAGTTCCGCCGGAAACATCACGTTTTCGATCGCGTTCAGCGATGGGATAAGATGAAAGGCCTGAAAAACGAAACCGGTCAGGTCGTTGCGTATTGGCGCCAGCTGGTCCTCGGAGAGTCCGGTGATGTCGCGCCCGGCAAGGGTGATCCTGCCGGTCGTAGGCAAATCGAGCCCCGACAGCAAGCTGAGCAGGGTCGACTTGCCGCTGCCGCTGTTGCCTGTGACGACGACGAATTGTCCTTTGGCGATGGCGAGAGAAATATCCTGCAGAACGGCAATTTTCTGCCCGCCGAGAAAATAATATTTTGCCAGCCCAACGGCTTCGAGGATGGTATCGGCCATGGTATTCCTTTTAAAAGAATCTTTCAGCGAGGGCACGCGAAAAATTTTCCGCCCGCTCACCGTTGATAACTTATATCCTTTTTCGGTGAATCTGATACAAATTTCTATTATGATCTGCAGCCGAACCGTTATCCCCGCTCTTTCCCCCAAGAAAACAAGGAGTAAAGACATGAAAGATTTCGCCACATTCCGGCATGTGCTGATTTTTCTTGGCGTATTGCTGGGCGTCTCAGGCAATCCTCTCAATACCGTAGCCGCCGACTATCCCTTCGGCCTGCTGATGGTGGGGCCGGCCAATGACCACGGCTGGAGTCAGGCCCACTTCGAGGCTGGCCAGGCCATGGAAAAGATTCTGCCCGGCGCGAAGATGCTCTACATCGACAAGGTCAACCCGGCCGACCGTCCCGGAATCACCATCCCGATGCTGGTTGACGATCTGGTCGGCAAGGGTGCCAAACTGATCATCGGCAACTCAGATGACATGAAGGACGGCATCCGCGAGGCTGCGGCGATGCATCCGGAGGTGCAGTTCATCCACATCTCCGGGGACGATGCCCTGACCGGCAAGTCCGGCGCCAACCTCAGCAACCTCATGGGCAGGATGGAATACGGCAAGATGATGGCCGGCTTTACCGCCGCCATGACGTCGACGACCGGCAAAATCGGCTACCTCGGACCGCTGATCAATGCCGAAACCCGGCGGCTGGCCGCCGCAGCCTACCTGGGCGCCCGCCATGCCTGGGTAAACGTCCTGAAGAAACCTGCGGCGGAGCTGCAGTTCAAGGTCAACTGGATCGGTTTCTGGTTCAATATCCCCGGCGTGACCTCCGATCCCTCCCTGGTTACGGGCAGCCTGTTCGATTCCGACTACGATGTGGTGATCTCCGGCATCGATACCACCGAG
This sequence comes from Desulfobacterales bacterium GWB2_56_26, assembly GCA_001799365.1. Lineage (GTDB taxonomy): Bacteria > Desulfobacterota > Desulfobulbia > Desulfobulbales > Desulfocapsaceae > Desulforhopalus_A. The sequence continues at coordinate 13,138 of MGTI01000086.1, forward strand.
GCCCTGGTGGTCGCCGGCCAGAAGAAAAAAGCGGGCAAGGAGGTCTGGGCCATTCCCTATGATTACCAGGGCGCCTGCGCTGTCGCCCCCGAGGCCTGCCTTGGCGTCCCATATTTCAACTGGATTCCCGGCTACACCAAGATGATCGGCGAGGCCATGAACAACAAATGGCAGCAGCAGTTCCTCTGGCTGGGGCCGGACTGGCAGGCCATCAACAACCCGGACACCACCTCCATCGGCTTCATGCCGGGCAATGCCATGGGCGACCCGCAGAAAAAGGCCCTGGCCGATTTTCAGCAGGCGCTGGCCAAAGGCCTCAACCTGTTCAGCGGGCCGCTCAATTTTCAGGACGGCTCGACCTTTTTGAAGGCGGGGGAAACGGCCACCGACGCTCAGGTGTGGAATCTGCCCCAGCTGCTTGAAGGGATCGAAGGAGCGTCGAAATAACGACGAGTTGAGGACGTAGGGGCGAAAAATCTTTCGCCCTTCTTTCAGTCCCTTTTTTCCTTATGATCGAACTGGCCAACATCTCAAAAAACTTCGGCAAAGTGCAGGCCCTGCAGGGCGTGAGCCTTTCGGCCGAAGCCGGGTCGATCCACGGCATTGTCGGCGAAAATGGCGCCGGCAAGTCGACCCTGATGAAGATCCTTACCGGTTTTACCAGCCGGAGCGGCGGCGAGATCCTCTGCCGGGGCAAGAAGATCAGCCTCGACAGGCCGAGCGATGCGATGCGCTTCGGCATCGGCATGCTGTACCAGGAGCCCCTCGATTTCCCGCAGCTCTCTGTTCTCGAAAATTTTATGGCGGGAGAAGCTGCCTTCGCCCCGGGTCAGGCGCGGGCGGATCTTGCCCGTCTCGCCGCGGCTTTCGGCTTTGTCTTCCATCCCGACAACAGGGTCGAAACGCTCACCGTCGGCGAACGCCAGCAGCTCGAACTGTTGCGCCTCATCCACGGCGGGGCGCGCCTCCTCATCCTCGACGAGCCGACCACCGGCATCTCCGAGCGCCAGCAGGAACAACTTTTCGCCGCCCTGCGCCGGCTGAAGGCGGATGGGGCAGCCATTCTCCTCGTCTCTCATAAACTCGAAGAGATAGATTCGCTCTGCGACACGGTGACCGTCCTCCGTCATGGCCGGGTAGCCGCCGCCATGCGCTGCCCCTTCGATCGGCAGGCCCTGCTGCAGGCGATGTTCGACAGCCTGCCGGAACGGCTGTCGCCGCCGCAGACGGCTACCGGCAAGGAGCCGGTGGTCGAATTCGACCGAGTCGTCGTAACCGTAGGCCGGGCCGGGCTGCACGAGGCGACCATCACTGTCAGGACAGGCGAGGTGGTCGGCCTGGCCGGGATGGACGGCAGCGGCCAGGCGGTTTTTCTGAAGATCGCCGGAGGGTTCCTGCCGCCGGAATCGGGTCAGATCCGCCGCTTCGGCCGGACCTTGCCGAATGGCTGCGGCTGCTCTCGGGATGTGGCTTTTCTCCCGGCCGACCGACTGGCCGAGGGGCTCCTGCCGGGAATGACGCTCCGCGAACACCATATTCTCGCGGCAAGGGGGCACATCTTTCTTTCTGCCGCAACCGGTCTCGCCGGGTCCCGCCGGGCAATCGACGACTTCAACATCAAGGGCCATCCGGAGACAACCGCAGAAGAACTGTCCGGCGGCAATCAGCAGCGGCTGCTGCTCTCACTCATCCCCGACGAGGTCCGGCTTATCCTGATGGAAAACCCGACGCGCGGCCTCGATGTCCAATCCGCGGACTGGACCTGGCAGCAACTCCACCGGCGAAAGGCTGAAGACGGCGCCATCATTTTCGCTTCCCCGGATCTCGAGGAGATTATGGCCCAGGCAACCCGGGTGGTGGTCTTTTACGACGGCCGGATCATCCTCGACACTCCCACTGCGGCCACCGATTACCACGAAATTTCCCGGGCAATCACCGGTGAGGCCGGTACAACCGGACCGTCTGATGAGGTCGGCCGGTCGGGTCTTCTGCCGGATTGATCGGCGCCGGCCTGAATCCTTATCCATGCGGTACGTCCAATTCATGAAACATCCACTTTTCTCCCGTTTCGCCCGAATTTCGGTGATTGCCGGCCTGGCCCTGGGCGGAGTCGGCCTGCTGCTTTTCACCCTCGGCATTTCACCGGTCGATATCGGTGTAACCCTCGCCCGGGGATCGATTCTGTCCCTGCAGAAGTTCGGCCATGTTCTCACGATCTGGATTCCCCTGCTGCTTTGCTCCTGCGGGCTGCTCTTCACCTTCCGGGCAGGCCTTTGGAATATCGGCATCGAAGGTCAGGTGGTCTTCGGAGCCATCGCGGCAACCCTTCTGCTGCGGGAGGAAAACCTTGGCCTGCCTGCGGCCGCGACGCTTATTCTCGCCCATATTCTGAGTTTTATCGGCGGAGGACTGTGGGCAGCCTTCGCCGGTTTCTTAAAAAATCGTGGCGGCGTCAACGAGATTTTCGGAGGACTGGGCCTGAATTTCGTGGCCCAGGGCCTGATCCTGTGGCTCATCCTCGGCCCCTGGAAACGGGCAGGCGTCGCCTCGATGAGCGGCACTGAGATGTTCGCCCGCGAACTCTGGCTCTCCACCCCGCCAGGCTGGCGGCTCGCTCCTGCCGCCCTGGTCATCGCCTGTATCGCTTTTGCGGCCACGGCGGTGCTCCTCGGTGCCACCCGTTTCGGCCTGCAGATCAGGGCTACCGGCATAAATCCGACCGCGGCCAGACTCTTCGGCATTCATCCAGGCCGCACCGGCCTTCTGGCCATGGCCATCGGCGGCGGGCTGGCCGGGCTGGCCGGCGGGCTGCAGGTCAGCTGCGTCTATCACCGCCTGCTGCCCTCCATCTCCAGCGGCTACGGCTATCTGGCACTTCTGGTGGTAATGCTCGCCCACTACCGGCTTCGTCCGGTGCCGGCGATCTGTTTGTTCTTTGCCTGCCTTGCCGCCGGTTCGATCCAGTTGCCGATCGTCCTCAAGCTGGACTCGTCGCTGGCGGGGGTCATTCAGGGCGCCTGCGTGGTCAGTGCCCTGCTGGTACACGGCCTGCAAAAAAGGCAAAGAGGAGAATTGTGATGGATCCTGCCACCTTTCTCGCCGCCCTCGTGGCCATGGCCGCCCCCCTCGTTCTGGCTGCTTTGGGCGAAACCTTGACGGAAAAGGCCGGAGTCGTCAATCTGTCGCTCGACGGCACCATTCTGCTCGGCGCCATGACTGGTTTTGTCGTGGCCAGCGTGACCCAGTCCCTGCTGCTCGGTTTCCTCGCCGCAGGTCTCACCGGCTGTCTCGTAGCGGCCCTAGTGGCCGTGATCGGCGTCTGGCTGGGCCAATCCCAGGTGGCGGTCGGCTTCGCCTTAACCTTCCTGTGCCGCGACCTCGCCTATTTTCTCGGCAATCCGTACGCGCGACAACAGGGGCCGCAACTGGCCACCCTGCCGGTGCCCCTGCTCGCCGATCTGCCCTTTTTCGGCACGGTCTTCTTTACCCATTCGTTCATCGTATACCTGAGTTTTCTGGCCACTCCCTGCTGTATCTATTTCCTGTACCACACCCGGCACGGCCTGACCCTCCGGGCAGCCGGAGAAAACCCGGAAGGCTGCTGGGCCCGCGGTATCGATCCGAATACGGTGCGGTTCCTTGCTACGCTCGCAGGCGGTGCGATGGCAGGACTTGCCGGAGCCGCATTCTCGCTGGCCGTCAAGCCCGGCTGGGGCCATCCCCAGGGGTGCGAGGGAATCGGCTGGATCGCCCTCGCCCTGGTCATCTTCGGTAGCTGGCATCCGCTTCGGGTAGCAGCCGGCGCTTATTTTTTCGGTCTCCTGCAGCTGCTCGGCATTGCCTTTCAGGATTCTTTCCCCGGCATCCCGGGCCAGATTTTCCAGGTTGCGCCTTTCCCGCTGATGATCTTCACATTGATCCTCATCCACCTGAGCCGTAACACCAAAAACCGGTACTTCGCCGGCTTCGTCCGTCTGTTCGGCAGTCCTCCCCCCAGGGGGCTGGGCAGACCATACCGACGACCATAAGACCAGCGTCATTTCCCGGATAGGATGTGCTTATTCCGCGCCGTTCTGTCGGCATGGGCCGGAAGAGGCATGCCAATTGCGGCCGGCTTTCTTCATTTTTCCATTGAGACTCTGCCTTTTATAGCGGCCGGTAATGCCACAGCCTCGGGATTTTTCAACAATATCATTATATTTCAAATATATACTGCAGTATATATCGGCGAAAGATTCTGTCAACAATCGAAAATTCGCCGTGTCATTTATTCAATTTATCATTGACATAATAACAACTGACCATGTCAAAATCGGATGTCGAACGGCAATTTTGCCCGAAAATGAGGGCCTGAAAATGACGAAACAGCCAAGAAAGAAAAATGAAAAAAGGAGAAAAACGGGGATGAAAAAATGGACAACATCTGAATGAATTGTTCAGCCGGTGCGGTGAAGATTCCGGTTGAAATACGACTGCAGGAAAATCAGCGATTCGAAGGCTTACCCTTGGTAGATTGTTCTTTCAGAGAAAGAAAGAACAATCTACCAAAGGCCTATATCATGGTACTGCTCGTTATTGATCGATCAGGAAAGTATCGAGGGATTCTCCAGCCTCGATTCTCGCTTTGAAGATATTCGGCATGCGTCCTTGACCGGTCCAGGTAATACGCTCGCCCGCTTCATTCCAAACCTCATATTTCGGTTGACGCGGAGCCCGTTTTCCCTGTCTTTCTGGAAAGAATTCTGACAATTCTTCCAGATCGATTCCGTCTGCGGCCAGCATTTCCTTATATTTGCGGATCTTTTCCAACCGCTCGGCATTTTCCTGCTGTTCCGCCGTTTCTTCGGCGATACGCTCCTCAATAATCGTCTGCAGCTTGGTTTTAATTTCTTCCAGCTGCTCAATACTTAATTCCTTGACAGCGCTTTTCAAACGGCGGGAATGGGTAACAATTCTGATGAAATCGCTCATGATGTTTCCTTTAAAGGTACATGAATTAGTTATAATGTGGGCCTGTAGGAAACAATATTAACGTAAAGTTGCGCCGTGTCCAGCCATTTTTTCAATATCAGACCGACAATGAATAGCCAACTGTTGCTACCCGGCTCGGCATTCGTAATGAAATAGCATTATAGCTACCTAATTTTCCAGATTTTTTTAAATGACCGTTGACAGGATCAAGCTGTTTTAAAATATTAAAATATTTTTCCATCACCCCATAATTCTATGGTCATCATTTGTTTTTCGGAATCGTGATTGCGGAGCTTCTGCATATTCTTTGGAAAAAGCCCGACTGTTTGAAGCTCCTTTTTTCTTACCGGATGAACCCGAGCAGTCGGAATATTGGAAAGACCAGAGTAGATGTATCGCGTTCTCTCCAGTGGAAGGCTATTTATTTTCAGCAATAGCTTCCGGTCGCATCCGGAAGCCAACCATCCTGCCTGGGGCCGACCTGTTTTTTCCGGGGTTTCGATCCATTCGCCAGAATATTTGCAATATCCGCCGATCATGTTGAGAGGAAAACCAAACAAGGAGCGGAGTGGTCAGGCCAGGTTTTATTTCCCGTAACGATCCTCAATAATCAATGCGGTCCGAACGAGCCAGGTAACAACGGTAATCCCCAGCGCAAAGATGCCAAGAGTCACCGAAAGCTCAACCCAGGTCGGCAGATAATCGACAACCTCCCCAAGTGGTGACGGAATAAGTCCGGGAACAATGAGGCCGATACCCTTTTCCATCCAGATCGCCACAAATAAAAATCCGCAGGCGGGCAGCAGAACCTTGGGATTGTTTTTGCCGGGATTGAAGGCCAGCACCAAAGTAGCCGCGAGATTGACACAAACTGAAGTCCAGATCCACGGCACCAGCGAATTATGGCCGTCCATGCCGAAAAACAGATACATCGCCGAAATTGAGTGATGGGTCGGGAAATAGAATTCTTTAAAAATTTCTGAAAACAACATGATCAGGTTGATGATCGCCGAAATGACGATGATCAACCGCAGTTTATTGAAGACACTCCGGTCGATCTTATAGGGGGTGGCAGTATGAACGACGGCGAGGATCAGAGCGATTAAAGCCGGTCCAGCGGCGAAGGCCGAAGCCAGAAAGCGCGGCCCCAGCAATGGATTGTTCCAGAACGGCCGGGCCGGCAATCCCTGATAGAGAAAAGCGGTGACCATATGAATGGAAAAGGCCCAGAAGATCGACAGAAAGACAAACGGTCGGTATTTCCGCTCATCCGCCTTCCGGCCTTTATAGTGGCAGTAGAGGATGTAGGCGGGCACCAGGCTATTCAACAGGAGATAACCGTTCAAAACCAGCACATCCCAGGCCAGGATCGACGATGGGAAATTGAAGATGCCGATCACCGGGATGAGATGCCAGGCCTGCAGCGGCCCGCCCAGATCGACCATGATGAAGGAAAGACACATGACCAGCGCCCCGACCGCCACGCCCTCGCCGATGATGACCACCCGGTGGAAATTGGGATCATGGAAGACATAGGCCGGCATGATCAGCATGACCGCGGCGGCAGCCACGCCCACCAGGAAGGTGAAATTGGAGATGTAGAAGCCCCAGCTGACGATGTCGTTCATCCCGGTTACGGCAAGGCCGTATTTGGCCTGGTGGGAGTAGGCGTAGATGCCTAGGGCCATGCAGCCGATAAGCACTAGCCGGAACAGCTGAAAGGCGATACTGCCCCGGAAATTCCAGCGGATGACATCGACGATGAAGGTCCGAAGGTTCTTTTCCCTGTTTTCGTTCATGATGTTCCTTTTCGATTCATTCAAATTCTTTCAGATCCCGGGATCATCCCTCAGTGTACAATCAATCTATGAAGTACCAGAATTTC
>MGTI01000087.1:0-6233 GCA_001799365.1 Desulfobacterales bacterium GWB2_56_26
CCTATCCGGCAGGGCAGACCTGCTGCGGGCAGCCCGCCTGGAACAGCGGCTATCGGCGGGAGGCTGCCGCCGCGGCGCGACACTTTATCGAGGTGTTCGAGGGGGCCGAGGTGATCGTCTGCCCGTCGGGCTCCTGTGTGCATATGGTTCGTCATCATTATCCCGAACTGTTCGAGGACGATCCGGCCATGGCGGCGAAAGCGCGGGCGGTTGCCGCCAACACCTTTGAATTCACCCAGTACCTGGTCGACGTGCTGGGGGTGACCGATACCGAATCCCGATTCTCCGGCTCCGTCACCTATCACGATTCCTGTCATCTCAGCCGGGGGCTGGGAATTGCCATGCAGCCGCGGACCCTCCTCGGCAACGTCCGGGGCCTGAAGCTCATCGAAATGCGGGACAGCGACACCTGCTGCGGCTTCGGCGGCACCTTCAGCGTCAATTATCCGGAAATCAGCACCGCCATGGTCGATGAAAAGATCGAAAATATCCTAGCCACCGGGGCCGATGGTGTGGTCGGCTGCGATATCAGCTGTCTTATGAATATTGAGGGGCGGCTGACAAGACGTGGGGAGAAGGTGAAAGTGCTCCATATTGCCGAAATTCTGGCCGGCCTTCGGGGAGGAGACCAATGAAAACTTCTTCCCCTTCAACCTATCGTGAAGCCGCCGTTGCCGGCATCGACTCCGCACAGCTGCAGAAAAGTCTGCAAGGCCTGCAAAACCGGTTCGGCAAGGGCGCCATGGAGCTGTGGGCGGGCATGGCCGACCAGGAGATGCGCGACCGGGTGAAGGAGTCCCGGATGAAAACCTTTGAGCATCTCGATATCGTCCTGGCCGAGCTGGCTAAAAACGTTCGAGCCCGGGGCGGCCAGGTGCATTTTGCCGTTACCGCGCAGGATGCGGTGAACTATACCCTGGCGGTAGCCAAGAAAAACGAGGTAAAACGGGTGGTCAAAGGCAAGTCCATGACCTCCATGGAAGTCGATATCGATCCGGCGCTCGAACAGGAAGGGATCGAGGTGGTGGAAACCGATCTCGGCGAATATATCATCCAGCTGGCGGGCGACAGACCTTCCCATATCATCGCCCCCTGCATCCACCTCAACCGTAACCAGATCGGCCGACTCTTCACGGACAAACTCGGGATCGATTTCACCGAAGACCCGCCAACCCTCACCATGGCCGCGCGCAAGGCCCTGCGTGAGAAACTGCTCACCGCCGACATGGGTCTCACCGGCTGCAATCTCGCCTGCGCCGAGACGGGGATGATCAGCCTGGTCTCCAATGAAGGCAACATTCGGATGGCCACAACCATGCCGCGGGTGGTGGTCGCCCTCATGGGTATGGAACGGGTCGTAGCCACCATGGCCGAACACCGCGAGACGCTCCAGCTTTTGACAAGGGGCGCCGCGCTGCAGAAACTCTCGACCTACGTCAGTTTCCTAGGGGGCCCTGCCTCCAAGGACGATCCGGACGGCCCGCGCGAATTCCATCTGGTGATCATCGACAACGGCCGATCCCGGATCCTGGCCGATCCCGAATTCCGCGAGGTGCTGGCCTGCATTCGCTGCGGGGCCTGCCTCAACATCTGCCCGGTGTACGGCAAGATTGGCGGGCACGCCTACAACTCGCCCTATTGCGGACCGATTGGAGCGGTGGTCACACCGCTCCTCGACGGCATCAACAAGCATGCCGATCTCTGCAAGGGCGAAACGCTCTGCGGGGCCTGCAAGGATATCTGCCCGGTGAAGAACGATCTGCCCCGCATGCTCTCCGCCCTGCGCCACAAACTGGCCTACGGCAGCGACCGCTGGAATACCCGGCAGCACAATCCGGCCGAGGCCCGCGCCTTCCGGGTCTGGCGGCTGCTGGTCACGCGTCCTTTTCTCTACCGAACTTTGATTGGGCTCGGCAGAATTGTACAACGGCCCTTTATCGGTAAAGAAGGAACGATACGAAAAATGGCGGGGATCGCTGCCGGCTGGACCGCGGGCCGCGATCTGCCGCCGGTTGCCCGCCGCACCTTTCACCAACTCTGGAAAGAAAAATACGCCGGCAATCGACCGACAGCGCCGACGATCGAAACACCGGAGGAGAAATGATGGAAAACGAATATTTCTTCCTGCGAAATATCCATAAAGCTCTGGGCCTTGCCCCGGATAACGACCGATCCAAAGAACAATACCCAGAACTTTTTGCCGCCCCGGATACTCGGAAGATCCTGCACCGGGTACGCAACCGGACGGCAGAGGAGAGGAACGAACTGGTTGAGCTGCTCCGCACCAATGCCCAGGCCCTCGGCATCCATCTGCACCCTGCCGAGTCGGAGGCCGACGCCGCGGCCATTGTCGTCGAGATCATCCGCAGCAGGGAACCGGAATTTTCCCATACCAAGCATGTCATCCTCCACGATCATCCGGACGTCGCCGCCCTGCAGCTTTGGAAGCGCTTCACCCGCGAGGCCGTAACCGTCCACACTACCTTCAGCTCGGATCACGAGTTACGGGAGAAGACCATCGCCTCGTTTATCGGCATCACTGCGCCGGCCATCGGGGTAGCCGAGTCGGCGACCGTGATCCAGCTGACCCGGCCGGGACAGCCCCGCTCCACCTCTCTGGTGCCGTCCATCCATATTGCGCTTTTGCGGCGGGACAAGCTGGTGGCGGATCTCGAGGAAGCCTATACCCTGCTGCGGGAAGAAGGTCGCCTGGACAGCATGGTCTTCATCTCCGGGCCGTCCAAGACCGCCGACATCGAAGCGCAGATGGTACACGGCGCCCACGGGCCGCGGGAGGTGCATCTGATTATTCTGCCTTCGTCGGCCGGACCGCCTATGGCGGCAACTGGGGATTGAAAGGGAAAGAAGCAAATTAGCCGCAAAGGACCCGAATGGACAAGAATCTAATCAGCAAAAGCACTCTTCTCGGCCTGGTGATAGTCATCTCGGGCCTGTTTCTGACGATGATCCATCAGTTCCTGATGGCAATCTTCATGGCCGGACTGTTTTCGGCCATGGTCGCGCCCATCCATCACCGGCTGACGGTCAAGCTGAAGGGGCGGGACAATTTCGCCTCGGGTATCACGGTCCTGGGCATGGTGCTGCTGGTTCTCACTCCCCTCGCCATCTTGATCACTCTGGTCGTCGCCCAGGCGATCAGCGTCGGCCAGTCGGTCACCCCATGGGTTCAGCAGTTCATCAAGGAGCCGACTACTCTGTCAATCCTGCTCGCCAAGGTCCCCTACTACGAGCAGATCCTGCCCTACCGCGATACCATCATCCAGAAGGCGGGCGAGCTGGTCGGGACCCTGTCCTCCTTTCTGATCGATTCCCTGTCGTCCTTCACCAAGCTGACCATCGATGCGATCTTCTCATCCATCATCATGCTCTACGTGATGTTCTACTTTCTCTCCATGGGGGATGTGCTGCTGAAAAAGATCCTCTACTTCCTGCCGCTGGACGACAGCAGCGAGCAGCGGCTGCTCAACAAATTCACTTCGGTGGCGCGGGCGACGCTCAAGGGGACGCTCATCATCGGCATCATCCAGGGGGCGATCTGCGGCATCGCCTTTGCCCTGGCGGGGATAGAGGGGCCGATCTTCTGGGGCACGGTGATGGCGGTGATGTCGATCATCCCGGCCGTCGGCACGGCGATTATCTGGATACCCGCGCTGATCATCCTCGCCCTCATCGGCGATTTCTGGGGGGTGGCCATCCTCGCCATCCTCTGCGGCGCGGTGGCCGGCAACCTGGACAACGTGTTGCGCCCCCGTCTGGTCGGCAAGGACACCCAGATGCATGACTTGTTCGTGCTCTTCGGGACCCTCGGCGGCATCTCCATGTTCGGGCTGGTGGGCATCATGCTCGGCCCGATCGTGGCCGCGCTCTTCATCACCGTCTGGGAGATCTACGGCGATACCTTTCAGAGGTATCTGCCGGATGTGGAAATCGTGCTGAAGAAAGATAAACTGCTCCAACCGGAAGATAACGGCGACCGGGCCGATCCCCAGTAATCGCTCTTTCCATGCCCTACATTCTGCTCATCCTTACCGCCCTCTTCTGGTCCGGCAATTTCGTCATCAGCCGGGGAATGCATACCGATATCCCGCCCTTCGCCCTCTCCTTCTGGCGATGGGTGGTGGCGTTTTTGATCCTCGCCTGTTTCGGGCTGCATCACCTGCTGGCCGAGCGGGAAAAAGTCCTGCGGCATCGAAATTTTCTCATCGTTCAGGGAATGCTGGGGGTGGCGGGTTTCAACAGCTTCATCTATATGGCCATGCAGACCACCACCGCCATCAATGCGGCGCTGGTCAATTCCAGCACGCCGATCCTCATCGTGGTCATCTCCTGGATCATGTATCGGGAGCGACTGCGGTTCAGGCAAGGATTGGGGGTCATGACTTCGCTCTGTGGCGTGATGCTGATCATCTCCCGCGGCGACATCGTCACCCTCTGGAACCTGCAATTCAATCTCGGCGATGTGCTCGTTTTCATTGCAGCAATACTTTGGGCTCAATACTCGGCCAATCTGAGAAGATACCCGGTTGGCCTGCATCCTCTCACCTACCAGATCGCCATCGTCATCGTCGGCCTGACCTTTCTCCTGCCGCTCTATCTGCTGGAGATCGCTGCCGGCAAGACCCTGGTGGTGACTCCCGCCACGGTGATCTCCATCTTTTACGTGGCGATCTTTGCCTCGGTGCTCGCCTTCATTTTCTGGAATCGGGCGGTCACCATGCTAGGCGCCAATATCGCCGGACCCTTCATCCATCTCATGCCGGTCTTCAGCACGGTTCTCGCGGTTGTCTTTCTGGACGAGAACCTCACCAGAATTCATATTCTGGCGATCCTCCTCATCTTCGGCGGCATCTTCATGACGACCTTTCGGGTGGGAAAAAAGAAAAAAGCCTGATGTGTTTGCTGCAGAAGCAAACACATCAGGCTTGGACAGAAAAACTCCGCCCGGGACAATAGGCACAGCCCGGGAGGTAGGCTTGGTTATTCCTTCCAATCGGGACGGATATGCAGCTCCGTCAACTGCTTCCTGGCGACGGAGGCCGGTGCCTCGGTGAGCGGGCAGGTGGCCTTCTGGGTCTTGGGGAAGGCGATGACGTTGCGGATGGAATCGCTGCCGGTAATGATCATCAGCAGCCGGTCGAGCCCGAAGGCCAGCCCGCCGTGGGGTGGCGCCCCCAGTTCCAGGGCTCTGAGAAGAAAGCCAAATTTTTCGTTGGCCTCCTCGGCGCCGATGCCCAAAACCTCAAGTACTTTTGCCTGAAGCTTGCGCTGGTGAATACGGATGGAGCCGCCGCCGATCTCGGTGCCGTTCAGCACCAGATCGTAGGCCCGGCTGAGAACCGCTGCCGGGTCACTGTCGAGCTTGGCGATGTCCTCTTCCTTCGGCGCGGTAAAAGGATGATGGAGAGCTTGATACCGCTTCTCCTTCTCGTCATACTCCATCAACGGAAAGTCGGTGACCCAGAGGAAATTGAAGTCATCTTTTTTCAGGATGCCCAACCGTCTCGCCAGTTCGAGGCGCAGCTCGGCCAGGACCTGGAAGACCACCTTTTTGGTGTCGGCGCCGAAAAAGAGCAGATCCCCTTCCACTGCGTCGGTGGCCGTGGCGATTGATGCGCGCTCCTCCTCGGTGAAGAATTTGCCGATCGGCGACTGCCATTCCCCGCCCGGTTTAATCTTGACCCAGGCAAGGCCCTTGGCCCCGAACTGGGCGACATATTCGGTGAGGACGTCGAGTTCCTTGCGGGTGAATTCGCCGCAGCCCTTGGCATTGATCGCCCGCACCGTGCCGCCCTTGTCGGCGATCTCCCGAAAGACCTTGAAGCCGCAGGTGGCGGCGATCCCGGTCAGATCGACCAGCTCCATGCCGAAACGGACATCGGGGCGGTCGGTGCCGAAACGGTTCATCGCCTCGGCAAATGTCAGCCGCGGAAATGGCGGGGCGAGCGAGAGACCGAGGGTTTCCTTGAAGAGCTTTGCGATCATCCCTTCGTTGATGGCTATGATCTGTTCCTCGTCGACGAAGCTCAGCTCCATATCTATCTGGGTGAACTCCGGCTGGCGGTCGGCGCGAAGGTCCTCGTCGCGGAAGCACTTGACGATCTGGTAGTAGCGGTCCATGCCGGCGATCATCAGGAGCTGCTTGAACAACTGGGGCGACTGCGGCAGGGCGTAGAACTTGCCGGCATTGACCCGGCTCGGCACCAGATAGTCGC
>MGTI01000087.1:6255-26082 GCA_001799365.1 Desulfobacterales bacterium GWB2_56_26
CTTGTGGCGCATCACCAGGTTAGCAGCCATCTCCGGCCGCCTGAGATCGAGATACCGGTATTGCAGGCGCAGGTTATCGGAAACCTCGGTATCCTCATCCAAGGGGAAGGGCGGCGTCTCGCTGCTGTTCAAGATCCGCAGCTCGGTGACGAGAACCTCGATCGCCCCGGTGGCAAGTTTCGGATTGGCCATATCGCCAGGTCGCGCCACCACCTTGCCCTCAATCGCCAGCACCCACTCGCTGCGCAGCTGGTGCGCCTTGGCATGCACCTCGGGGCTGATCTCCGGATTGAAAACCACCTGGGTGAGCCCCCGGCGGTCCCGCAGATCAACGAAAATTACACCGCCATGGTCACGCCTTCGCAGGACCCAGCCCATCAGCGTCACTACCTCGCCCACATTCTGAATGCCGAGGTCATTGCAAAAATGAGTCCGGCTCAACCTTCCCATCGATTCCATATTTATCAATCAGTTAATTTTTTTTCTCTGACACTACCTCTGCGATTACCAAAAGCAGTTTCCATTATTTATTCGTTTTCAAGCAATCGATAAGAGCAGAAGACGAAAGTTCCACATTCTGCTGTTCCTCGGTCCGCATATTGCGCAAAATTCCGAGGCCCGAGGTCAGCTCGGTATCGCCGATGATCAGGACAAACCGAGCCCCGGCCTTGTCGGCCTGCTTCATCTGGCTTTTCAGGCTCTTGCCGTCATGATCCATGGCCACGGATCGGACCGCCCGAATTGCGTGGGCCAGGCCGAAGGCCTTCTCTACCCCCTGTTCGCCGATCCCGGCGATGAAGAGATCGATTCCGGGTCCTTCGCTGACCGCTTGCTGCTGTTGCTGCAGCAGCAGGACCAGCCGTTCCATGCCCATGGCAAAACCGATACCGGGAGTATTTTTCGGGCCGCCCAGGGTCTCGACCAGCCCGTCGTACCGGCCGCCGGCGGCGACAGCGGCCTGGGCACCCAGATCGGAGGTGATGAATTCAAAGGTGGTCCGGCAGTAATAATCGAGGCCGCGGACCATGAACTTGTTCAGGCTGAATGGTACATCCAACTGCGCAAGACCGGCCTGTACCCTTTGGAAATGATCTCTGCACGGTCCGCACAGATGATCCTGGATTGACGGCGCCTCCGCCATCTGCTCGCGGCAGGCGGGCACCTTGCAGTCCAGCACCCGCAGCGGATTGGTCGTGCTCCGCCGCTTGCAGTCGCTGCAGAGGTGCTGCAACCGTTCGGTAATATAGGCCACGAGCTGCGCGCGGTAGGCGGGACGGCAATCGGGACAGCCGAGTGAATTCAGCTCAAGGCTGACGGTAATCCCCAGTTCTTTCAGGAGCATCGCCCCCATCGCCATGAGTTCGGCGTCGACCAGAGGATTTTCCGAGCCGAGCACCTCGATGTCCATCTGATGAAACTGGCGGAGCCTTCCCTTCTGCGGACGCTCGTGGCGGAACATCGGGCCGATGGTAAAAAGCCGCTGCACCGGTTTCTGGGCGTATAACCCATGTTCTATATAGGCTCTCAGCAGCGAGGCGGTAGCCTCCGGGCGCATTGTGATCTTTTTGTCGGTAAAGGTATACATCTCCTTTTCGACAATATCGGTGGCTTCGCCGATGGACCGGGCAAAGAGTTCGGTCTCCTCCAGGATCGGCAGGCGGATCTCGGCAAAATGGAAGCGGGCGAATACCTCCCGTGCCACCTTTTCCAGGTGCTGCCAGAGCTCAACCTCGCCCGGCACAATATCTTTGAACCCTTTCAGGGCTTGAATCTTCACTGTAAATCTCCAGCAACAAGTATTCCTCAATAATCTGATCGATATCCAGGTTTCTATGAAAAACTGAGAATTTAACTGCAACTTTGTGGTTTTGTCAAGTTCGCCCCGGGAATCACCCTTCCACTCCTGCCGATTTTCCCGCTTTTACCCTGCTTTTTCGCCATTTCCCGGCTCCTTGCGAAAATACGCAGGGGACACACTGTTCTTGACAAAAACCAGCAAGAGATGCATTATCTGATTTCTCAATAGTCAATGCCTATTAAAAGGAGTTTTTTCCGAATGAAGCTACCGTCACTCAATATCGCCAAATTCACAGCCGCGTTCCCACTTATTCAGGGCGGTATGTCGATTCGTGTCTCCACCTCCGCGCTTGCCGTGCCGGTTGCCGAGTGCGGCGGAATAGGTGTCATCGGCGGCTCGGGCCTGCCTCCGGAAGAGCTTCATGCCGATATCAAGAAGGCCAAAGCGGCCACCAAGGGCATCGTCGCTGTCAATATAATGTATGCGATGAAGGACTTTTATCAGCTGGTGATGAGCTCCATCGACGCCGGCATCGACATGATCATCACCGGCGCCGGTTTCTCGCGGGATATCTTCAAGATCGGCCGGGACAGCAACACGCCGATCGTCATGATCGTCAGTAGCCCAACGCTCGCCAAGCTCGCGGAAAAGCTGGGAGCATCGGCGGTCATCGTCGAGGCCAAAGAGGCCGGCGGGCATCTCGGCACCGATAAGCCGCTACGGGAGATTTTCCCTCCCATCCGCGACGTGATCAAGAACATCCCGCTGATCGCCGCCGGCGGCATAACAAACGGCTATGAAATGGCTGAGATGATGGACAAATACGGGGCCGACGGAGTTCAGATTGCTTCCCGCTTCGTGCTCAGCAAGGAATGCGATATCTCAGATGCCTACAAGGAGGCATATCTCAATGCCAGAAAGGAAGATATCGTCCTCACCTCGTCGCCGGTGGGCATGCCGGGCCGGGCCCTCAACAACCCCTTTGTCCAGGCGATAAATTCAGGCGTAGACATGGCAACCAAAAAGTGCCCGCAGCTCTGCCTGAAGAAATGCGACCACCATTACTGTATCAACGAGCGGTTGATGATGGCCCGCAACGGCAACACCAGCGACGGACTCATTTTCTCCGGCGAAAATACCTATAAAATGAAAAACATCCTCTCCGTTGCTGAAATATTCAAACAATTCAAGACACAGGCCGAATCCGTGTACCAGGAAGGGCGAGGATTTTGCCCTGCTACCTGACGCTTCCCCTCTTTTCCATGAACTCCCTCATCGACGAAGAACTCGTACTTGAACCACCCGTTGCCGTTTCATCCCCTCCCGTCCGGATCGTAACCCGAAACGAGCACCCTATCCGCACCGAGCTGATTGACGGCGACGCGCTCTTTATCCTCAAGAAACTGGGCGATGCCGGTTTTGCCGGCTATCTGGTCGGCGGCGGCGTGCGCGATCTCTATCTCGGTAAGACTCCGAAGGATTTCGATATCAGCACGGATGCTCGACCCGGTCAACTCAGAAAACTCTTCCCCAACAGCAACACCATCGGCCGCCGCTTTCGGTTGGTCCAGGTCTTCTTCAAGGGCGGCAAGACCATCGAGATCAGCACTCTGCGGTCGCTCAGCGAGCACGACCTGGACGGACCGGAAGAGATCCTGGCTCCCAACAACACCTTCGGCACCTTGAGCGAGGATGCCCGACGCCGCGATCTCACCATCAATTCCCTTTTTTTCGAGATCAAAGGGAGCACAATTCTCGATTACGTCGGCGGCATCGACGATCTCGATCGGGGGATCATCCGTATCGCCGGCGACCCTACGCGCAGGATAAGCAGGGATCCGGTGCGGATGATGCGGGCCATTCGCCATGCGGCAAGAAACAATTTCACCATCGAGGAGGAAACCTGGAACGCCATCTGCGAAAACTGCGACAAACTCTCGCTTTGTCCACCGTCGCGGCTGCGCGACGAGATCCTCAGGGATCTATACAGCGGGGCGATGGCGCCATGGTCTCAGCTGGCAATCTCTTCCGGCATCTTCTTCAGTCTCTTTCAGATATACCGAAGTACACTTGGCCGGAACGACGAGAGTTCCGAAAAATCGAAGCAACTCCTTTTCCAGCTCTTGCGAACCATCGATCGGGCCAACACCATGGCGGTCAACCGGGGAATACACCGCCAGTCTGACTATTTCTATCTCGGTCTCTTTTTCATTCCCTGGGTGGAATCACGCTGGCATCTGTTCAGCGAATTCCGCAAGAGCGGGGCGCTCTACCAGCTGGCAAAACAGATCCGTGATGAAATCGATCACACTGTCGGCATCGACCTCAACCTGCGGCGCTCCCTGCGCCAGGAGATGGTCAATCTGTTTGTCCACCTTGCCATGCTCATCCACCACCGCCAGCCAAACGGCTGGCCAAAGTGGCTGAAGAACAAGCATTTCTTCAGAAAAGCCCTGCTCTTCTATAATTTCTACCAGGAGGCGGTAACCGGAGAACCCATCGACGAGACGCTGATCGCTCGGGAAAGTCCCCAGCGTCAACCGGAGACGGACTGGCAACCAGACCGTCAGGAAAACGAAGAAGGGGCGCCCGCACCAAAATTCAAACCATCCTTCGCCAAAAAGACCAAAGGCGGTATTTTCGGCTTCAAAAAGTAGTCCCTTCCCGCCTCCAAGTAGTTCTCGATTCCCCCTTCAGGAAGTGCTGAGCACGTTCCATCTCTGTGGTTGATCGGCCATCAGCCGGAATCTTCTGGGCAAAGTGTATCCTGCCCGTTTTTCTCTGCACACTGCGCCCAGCCTCTCCCACGATTGCAAAGCAGGTCCATTGGCAATAATTGTGCAATTTGTGCACACTCAGCCCTGATCTTGAAGTTTTTCTCTTAGCTTCTGCGGCTTATAGAAAATAGTCTTGCACCAGTACTACAAAAGTGTTATTTTTTGGCACTTTTCACGGTGAGAGGTACTGTTTGCACAAGCCTCAATTGTGCGCTTACCACAAACAATGACGCACATTTTGCACAAATGGCGATAAAACACTTGCTCCTACAGCTTCTGAGTTTTGCCCCGCTGCTATTTCTGCATACCATTTTCATATTTTTCTCCCGTAAAAGTCAAGCCCCCTGCTCGCACAGGCCCAAATTGTCTGCTGCCGTTCAACTTCCCACCAGAAGAGAAAAGTTCGCAACTCCCCGAAAGCGGATATTTGCCCCTTTTCCCTTCGCCCGCCGCTGCCAAGGCGGACGACATGCTTCTCCGAATACCCAAAGCCGGCCGGCTTTATTTATCAATACGTACCCAGCTTTTTTTCACTTCTTCGGTGCTTTTCCAGATCGAAGCAACCGCGCGATGGCGCACACTTGTCGTCACACAGCAATAGGAGGTTGATATGGCAGACACAGTAAACAACGCTCTGGATCCGCAGCTTGATCGGCGCGGATTCCTCAAGGGATGCACGATGGCTGCAGCCGCTTTAGGACTGTCCGATGCGATGATCCCGAAACTCGTCGAAGCCGCTGCAACGGCAGAGCGACCAAGGGTGATCTGGTTACATTTCCAGGAATGCACCGGCTGTACCGAAAGTTTGCTACGGTCGTCCCATCCGGACCTGGCACGCTTGCTTCTCGATATCATTTCGCTCGATTATCACGAGACGGTCATGGCCGCCGCCGGACATCAGGCCGAGCAGAATCTGCATGATACGGTTTCGAAACACCCCTTCATTCTCGTGGTTGAAGGTGCGATCCCCACTAAGGATGGCGGAATTTATTGCAAAATCGCCGGCAAAACCGCCGTGGATATCCTCGCCGAAGTTGCCCCCAAGGCCTCGGCGATCATCGCCATCGGCACCTGTGCGGCCTTTGGCGGCGTCCAGGCCGCGGCACCGAACCCGACAGGTGCAGTCGGAGTGCAGGATCTGGTCAGCGGCAAGCCGATCATCAATATCCCGGGCTGCCCGCCGAACCCAGTTTCCTTCCTCGGCACCATCCTTCATTATCTGACCTTCAAGAGACTGCCCGCTCTCGATCATCTGAACCGTCCGCTCTTCGCCTACGGCCGCAGAATTCATGACCATTGCGAACGTCGTCCGCACTTCGACGAAGGCCGTTTCGTCGAGCAGTTCGGCGACGAGTTCCATAAGCTCGGCTACTGTCTTTACAAAGTCGGCTGCAAAGGCCCGGAGACCTTCTCCAACTGTCCGGCGGTCCGCTTCAACGACGTCGGGGTCTGGCCGGTCAGTGTCGGTCACGGCTGCACGGGTTGTACCGAGCCTAATTTCTGGGATACCATGACACCCTTCTACGAGAGACTGCCGAATGTGAAAATCCCCGGCTCCGGCATCATTGCAGATGCCGACAAGGTCGGCAAGACTATCCTCGGCGCCACCGCCGCGGCGGTCGGTATCCATGCCGCAGTGGGCATCGGCAAACGGCTGATCAAGGGCAAGGACCAGGAATAATCGGAATCTCGTGAATTCGGGATGTTATGAAACGATAAAGAAATTTCTTTTACCGGCGAGAAAGTTCATTTTCCCCGCCCGGTAATCACTTTTGGAGGTTTTACATATGGCTCAGCGAATCACCGTTGATCCGGTTACCCGGATCGAGGGTCACCTTAGAGTAGATATCGAAGTTGACGGAGGCAAGGTCACCAAGGCATGGTCCTCCGGCCAGATGTACCGTGGTCTTGAGAATATCCTCAAGGGCCGCGACCCCCGCGATGCCTGGATGTTCGTTCAGCGTATCTGCGGTGTCTGCACCACGGTTCATGCCCTTGCTTCCGTTCGTTCCGTCGAGAACGCCCTCGGCATCCAGATCCCGCTCAACGCCCAGCTTATCCGCAACATGGTGCAGACGATCCACTGCCTGCATGACCATATTGTTCACTTTTACGCGCTGTCGGCCCTTGACTGGGTTGATGTCGTTTCCGCCCTCAATGCCGATCCGGTAGCCACCGCCAAGCTCGCCGACAGTCTGTCCGACTGGCCGGGCAACAGCCCGAAACGTTTCGCCGCCGTGAAAGAGAAAGTGAAGGCTCTGGTGGCAAGCGGCCAGCTCGGCCCCTTCGCCAATGCTTACTGGGGTCACTCCGCCATGAAATTGCCGCCCGAGGCGAACCTGATGGCGGTATCCCATTATCTCGAGGCCCTCGATTATCAGCGCAAGGCCACCCAGGCCCTGGCCATCATCGGCGGCAAGAACCCCCATGTTCAGAACCTCGTGGTCGGTGGCGTCACCACCAACATCAACCCCGAGAATCAGACCGCCGTCACCATGGAGCGGCTCTACTTCATCAAGCAGCTGGTTGAGGAAGTCTCCTCTTTCATTAAGAATGTCTACATGGTGGACGTCACCGCAGTCGGTGCCCTCTATGCCGACTGGCTGCCCTACGGCGCAGGCGTCACCAACTACCTGGCCGCACCGGATCTGTTCCTCGATGCCGCCGCAACCAAGGCCGACCTGCCCGGCGGTACCGTTTTCAACGGCGATCTGAAGACCATCAAGCCGATGACCGCCCACGCCGATCCGTACTTCAAGGAGAACGTCCAGGAATCCATCGCCCACGCCTGGTACGACGGCAACTGGTCCAAGCATCCATGGGAATCCTCCACCGATCCGAAATTCACCGACTTCCAGGATGAAGGCAAGTACACCTGGCTCAAGGCCCCGCGCTTCCAGGGCAAACCGATGCAGGTCGGTCCGCTCGCCCAGATGGTGGTCGGCTATGCCCAGGGCCATGAGGCAACCGTCAAGGCGGTCGACAGCTTCCTGGCTGGCGTCAGTGCCGTGGCCAAGGTCAAAGTCGGACCCGAAATACTCCACAGCACCATCGGCCGCCACGCCGCCCGCGCCGTCCGCGCCGGCATGATGGCCGATCTCTGTATGAAGCATTGGAACCTCCTGGTCAACAATATCGCCACCGGAGACTATGAAATCTACACCCCGTGGTCGTATCCGAAGGGCGAACAGCGCGGCGTCGGCGTTCATGAAGCCCCGCGCGGTCTGCTGTCCCACTGGATCATCATCGAAGATGGCAAGATCAAGAACTATCAGGCGGTGGTACCTTCCACCTGGAACGCCGGTCCTCGGGATGCGGAAGGTCAGCTCGGCCCCTATGAGGCTTCCCTGATGGGCAATCCGATTGCCGATCCGGAAAAACCCCTAGAGGTCCTGCGGACCATCCATTCTTTCGACCCGTGTATCGCCTGTGCCGTCCATATGCTCGATCCAGAAGGTAAGGAAGTAGTGAAAGTGAAAGCAATGTAATCACTGCAACTATAAACTTTTCTTTCCGGCTCAAACCGCAGGAGGTAAAATAGAATGGCAACATACGAGAAACATCACTGCTGGAGCGTACTGCTCCGGCTGTTCCACTGGATGTTTGCTCTGTCTATCGTTTTTCTTGTAACGACAGGGTTCTACATCAACAATCCGTGGACCAACACCATGATCGAGGGCAGTCTCAGCTTCCCCATGGCCACCATGCGCTACATCCATTACGTAGCGGCATATACCTTTTCCGCGGCAGTCGCGATCAGGCTGTTCCTCTACATTTTCGGCAACGCCCAGGAAAGAATCTGGGATATCCTGCCGTTTACCAAGCGAAATCTCAACAACCTGAAAATGACGCTGCTGCAGTACAGCTATATCAGCGACAAGCATGACGAACGTCTCGGCCACAATATCCTGGCCGGTCTCGCCTACCTGTTCACCTTCATCGCCGCTGTCATCATGGTGCTCAGCGGTTTCTTCATGCTCTATCCGGAAGCTTCTTTCTGGCAGGGCTGGGGTGTTATGCTGTTCGGGAACCAGCAATTCGCTCGGTTCCTGCACCACCTGCTCATGTGGTGGTTTATGATCTTTGCCGTCATCCATCTCTATCTCTGCATTTGGAATGACGCCAACGAGCCCGAGGGACTTATTTCCTCGATCTTTACCGGTGCGAAGTTCAAACACAAAGCATAAGCAGCAAGGGGTCGAAATACTTGTCCGAGGAACAGTTCAGGGCGTAGGATTTCGACCCTTCATTTACAATCTGGCCTCTCGCTTGGGGATTTCCGGCACGGTGACCAACACCGGCGACGGTGTGGTCATCACTGCCACGGCACCCCACGAGAGGCTAGATTTTTTTGTAACCGCGATACAAAACGATGCGCCGCCGCTGGCGAGAATCACTGCAGTGGAAAGTCGCTGGCATGATTCATCTTTAGCTGCCCCGGGCTTTTTCATTCTACCGAGCGTAGCCGGCAGTGCAGCAGCTAATACCGCCATCCCGCCCGACATTGCCATCTGCGACGATTGCCTGAACGAATTCCTCGATCCCGACGACGACCGTTTCCACTACCCTTTCATCAACTGCACCAACTGCGGCCCGCGCTTTACCATCGTCGAAACAATCCCCTATGACCGGCCCAAGACTTCGATGAAGGTCTTCCCGATGTGCAGCCGCTGCGAGATCGAATACCACGATCCCGGCAACCGCAGATTTCATGCCCAGCCCAACGCCTGCCCATCCTGCGGTCCTGCAGTCTCCCTGCACGAGCGCAGCGGCGAGGCTCTTACTAAGACCCACCCGGTGGCTGCGGCTGCCACCCTGCTCGCCGAAGGGAAGATTCTGGCGATACGGGGCTTAGGCGGTTTCCACCTGGTGGTCGACGGCTCTTCCGATACGGCCGTGGCCCTGCTGCGCGCGCGGAAAGGCCGGCCTGATAAGCCTCTGGCCGTGATGGTCCGCGATCTTGCAGCCGCAAAGGAAATCTGCCACCTGAATTCGACCGAGCAGAAGATCCTCACTTCGCCGGAACGGCCCATCGTTCTGCTCGTCAAGAAAGATCAATCGTGCCTGACAGCGGGCCTTGCACCAGGCATCGAAGAAATCGGCGTCATGCTGCCCTATACGCCGCTGCACCATCTGCTCTTCCAGATGCCGGACTGCCCAAAGGTCCTGGTCATGACCTCCGGCAACGTCAGCGGCTCGCCGATCTGCACAGCGAATGAAGATGCCCTGGCTCGACTTGCCGCCATTGCCGACAATTTCCTGCTGCACAACCGGGAGATTGTCACCCGGGTAGACGACTCGGTAGTCAAAGTCGCCTGCGACAATACCCTTATCCTGCGACGAGCCAGAGGCTTCGTGCCCTCGCCGGTCATGATCGACTGGCCCCTGCCGAAGATCCTCGGCTGCGGTGCCGGCCTCAAGAACACCTTCAGCCTAGGCCGCGGAAAAAGTGTCTTTACCAGTCAACACATCGGCGATCTGGACAGTCTTCCGATATATGAGTTTTATCTCGAATCGATCGACCACCTGAAAAGCGTCCTGCAACTGGAACCCGAGGCGGTCGCCTGCGATCTTCACCCCGATTATCTGAGCAGCCGCTTTGCCGCCGAGCTTGATTTGCCGCTGTACAAGGTACAGCACCATCATGCCCATGCCGTGGCGGTCATGGCCGAACACGGTCTATCCGGCCCGATTCTTGCTGTGGTGCTGGACGGCACCGGCCTCGGCGAGGACGGCACCATCTGGGGCGGAGAGATCCTGCGCGCCGAGTTGACCGGCTTTCAACGCCTCGGTCATCTCAGCCATCTCCTGTTGCCGGGAGGGGATGCCGCCAACACGGAGCCGTGGCGGATGGGACTGTCGGCCCTCTTTCAGACCTTCGGCCCTGAGGGTCTCGCCGCTGACCGCTTGCCGCCCGCTCTTGCCCAACTCGACCAGACCAAGGTGGCGACCATTGCCTCAATGATGCAGGGCGGCTTTCAGTCTCCGCCTAGTTCCAGCTGCGGCCGCCTGTTCGACGCGGTGGCCTCACTGCTCGGTCTCAGGCAGAAAATCAGCTACGAGGGCCAGGCCGCCATGGAACTGGAAGCATTGGCCAAAAAGGCCAAGACTGTATCATGGCTTACGCAACTCTCGCCTAAATCGCACACCGTTTTATCTCCTTTTCTCTACGAGACAAATGGAAAATGGGAGATTAGTTCACCGGAATTTGTTAAGATGGTCCGCGACGGCATAGCCAGGGCCGAATCGAAAGAGATCATCGCCCTGCGTTTCCATTCCCTCCTGATCAGCAGTATAACGAGACTCATCGAAATTCTCGCCCATCAGACAGGCATAAGACATGTCGTACTTTCCGGCGGTTGCATGCAGAACAGTTTACTGCTGGAGGGTCTCTTTCATACCCTGAAACAGATCCGCTTACAGGTTTTTACGGGAAACATGCTGCCGGTCAACGACGGTGCTGTTTCCTTCGGTCAGACAATAATTGGAGGTTTACGACATGTGTCTCGCCATCCCCATGAGAGTAATCAGCGTCCAGGGTGACCCGGACGATTTCACTACCCACCAGCTCGCCACCGTCGATGCCGACGGGATCAGCAGGGAAGTCCGCCTCGAGATAGTCGACCACTGGCCCGCGGTCGGCGACTATGTAATCGTCCACGCCGGCTTTGCCATCCATTCCCTGGTAGAAGAAGAGGCCCTGAAAAACATCGCACTCCTTCGAGAACTTGCGGAGAAAACCCCGGAAGAACTGCTGTCCTAAAGGAGTACGTAGTATGAAATATGTTGATGAATATCGGGATGTAAGTCTCGCTCGACCGCTGGTCGAGGAATTGAAAAAAGCGGTGACCAAGCCGCTGCGGATCATGGAAGTCTGCGGCTCCCACACTATGGCCGTTTTCCGCAACGGACTGCGGACTATTCTGCCGCCCGGCATGGAGCTGGTCTCCGGGCCCGGCTGCCCGGTCTGCGTTACTTCGGCGTCTCATATGGACGCTTTTATTTCCATGGCCGACCGACCGGGTGTACGGGTTGCCATCTTCGGCGATCTGTTCCGCGTCCCCGGCACCAAAGGGTCGCTCGCCGAGGCGAGTTCCCGAGGCGCAAAAGTCGATATCGTCTACTCACCGATGGATGCTCTCGATCTCGCAGTGAAAAATCCCCATGAACTGGTAGTATTCCTGGGTGTGGGTTTCGAAACGACCACCCCCGGCATTGCCGCCACTATCCTCACCGCACATAACACCAAGGTCAAGAATTTCACGGTCTTTTCCACCCAAAAGGTCATGCCGGCCCCGATGGAGGCGCTGCTTAGCGACCCGGCCCTGAAGATCGACGGCCTCCTCTGTCCCGGCCATGTCTCCTCGATTATCGGCGCCGGCACTTGGGAGCCGCTGGCCAAAAAATATAATCTCGCCTGTGTGGTCAGCGGTTTTGAAACCGCGGATCTCCTGAAAAGCCTCATCCTCCTCGCCCGACAGGTCGGCAACAACGACATTAAAGTGGAGAATGTTTATCCCCGGGCGGTATCCTGGGAGGGCAATCTGCGGGCGGCCAAGGTGGTCGCCGAGATTTTCGAGCCCGCCGACATGGACTGGCGCGGCCTTGGCCGCATCCCTGCCAGCGGTCTCAAGATCCGGGATAAATACGCGGAATTCGACGCCGAGGTGCGCCTCGACATCAAACTTCCCGAAGCGAAAGAACCGAAGGGCTGCATGTGCGGCAATATCCTGAAAGGGATGAGCACTCCGAGGGAATGTCCGCTCTTTGCCACCCGCTGCACCACCGCCAACCCCATCGGACCATGCATGGTGTCGAGCGAAGGCACCTGCGCCGCCTACTACAAATACGGACGGGACGAGTAGTTCACATTTCTAAGGTACCGAATAGCTTCTCACGCTGAGGGAACGAAAAAATCAATGGCCGAAAAAACCATCCTTCTCGATCACGGCAGCGGCGGACTCGCCAGCCAGCAGCTGATCTCCGACCTTTTCCTGAAGTATCTCGACAACAAGACCTTGCACAGTCTGGAGGACAGCGCCATCCTGCAGAACAGGCGGGGTCGGCTGGCCTTTACCACCGACAGCTACGTGGTCGATCCGATCTTTTTCCCTGGCGGCGATATCGGCAAACTGGCGGTTCACGGTACCATCAACGATCTGGCCATGCGCGGGGCTACACCCTATTGTCTCAGCCTCGGCCTCATCCTGGAGGAGGGCTTTGCCCTCGACGAACTGGAGAGGATCATCATCTCCATCAGCGAAGCCTGCCGGGAAGCAGGCGTTCCTGTCGTCACCGGCGATACTAAGGTGGTACCCCGGGGCAAGGGCGACAAGATCTTTATCAATACCTCAGGCATCGGCTTTGTCGCCAAGGATATCGATATTTCTTCGAAAAATGCTAAGGAAGGCGATGCAGTCCTGCTCTCCGGCACCATGGGCGATCACGGCATCACCATCATGACCCGACGGGCCGGCATCGCCGTTCAGGGCGACCTGCAGAGCGATACCATGCCCCTGCACAACCTGGTGGCCGCTCTGCTTGCGGAACTGCCGGGGGATGTCCACACCCTCCGCGACCCCACCCGCGGCGGCGTGGCCACGACCTTGAACGAGGTAGCCGCAGCCAGCGGTCTGACCATCGAACTCTCCGACGAATCCCTGCCGATCCGGCCCCAGGTACGGGCGGCCTGCGAGCTGCTGGGCCTTGAGCCTCTCTATCTTGCCAACGAGGGCAAGTGTCTCGCCATCGTCAGCGGCAATCAGGCGGAGAAGGCCCTGGCCGTGATGCGGGCTACCAAGGAAGGGAAAGACGCCGCAATCATCGGTCGTCTGGTCGCCGGCCGCGCCGGCAGGGTGATCGTCAATACCCCGGTGGGTGGGACAAGAGTCGTCACCCCCCTTCACGGCATGCCTCTTCCCCGGATATGTTAATCAGGAATCTTTTGTGACTATGAATACAGAGAAAAAAATCGGTATTGCCGGCATCGGCAATTATATCGTCGGCGACGAGGGCTTCGGTGTCCATGTCGTCCATTACCTGGAGGAACATTACAACTTCTCCGACCGGGTGGACATTCAGGATGTCGGCACCGCCGGCCTCTACATGGCCCCCTTCCTGGAGGAGTGCGATCCGGTTTTGGTCATCGATGTGGTCGATATGGCAGGCGAACCCGGATCGTTTCATTTCTTTTCCCTGGATGACGTTAAGGCCGGCAATTTCCAGATGCGGATGTCGCCTCATCAGCTTGGCATCCTGGAGATTCTCGAGATTTCGAAACTGCGGGATTGTGCTCCCGAGCATGTCGAGTTTTACACGGTGATCCCCAAGACCCTGGGCGATTCAGTGGAGCTCTCGCCCGAGGTGGCCGCTCGCAAAGTGGAGGTTGCCGAAATGATTCTCGCCCGGCTGGCCGAGCTGGGTGTGCCGGCCACCAGGAAATCCGCCTGAGGAAATCATGCACGAGATATCGTTAGTTCAAGGCCTGCTCCAGCAACTCAGCGATTTGGCTGCCGAAAATGAAGCCAGCAAAATTCTCAGCGTCACCATGGAGATCGGTCCGCAGTCCGGGATCGTAGCCGACTCCTTCCGGTTCGGCTTCGAGATCCTGGCGGCCGAGAGCGAGCTGGTAAAGGGCGCCAACCTTATTATTGAAACCCCGGCGGCTCGCTACGCCTGCACCCAGTGCGGCCACGTGGTGGAAACCGCCGACGGCAAACCGGACGGCTGTCCGGCCTGCGGCGATCTGCTGCTTTTCCCCCAGGGCGGCGACGATCTCATCCTCCGCCAGGTGGAGATGGAATAGTGACTTAAAAAAACGGCAAGCGAGATGGGGTCAAATCTTTAACCTTGACATTTATTCCTGTTTTCCTCCTTGAAATCAAGAGGCTCAAGGAAATGTCCACGTTAAAGATTTGACCCCACTTGCCAAATCTCAAGTGAGGTAAGAACATGTGTGATACCTGCGGCTGCCCCAGCCCTTCCGACGTGCACGACCACGACCATAACCACGACCATGGCCACAGCCATGACCACGACCACGGCCACAGCAAGACCGTGGCGGTCCATGCCAGCCTGTTCGCCGCCAACGATGCATTGGCCCGCGCCAACCGAGAACATTTCAACGAGGTCGGTGCCGTGGCGCTCAATCTGATCAGCAGCCCCGGTTCGGGCAAAACCACGCTCCTCGAACACACCATTGAGGCGCTCAAAGGCGAAATCCGTATCGGGGTGATCGAAGGCGACATCGAAACCGAACGGGATGCCGAACGTATCCGTGCCAAGGGCGTGCCGGTGATCCAGCTGACCACCGGCGGGGCCTGCCATCTCGACGCGACCATGACCCACAAGGGCTTTCACCGGCTGCAGAAGGAACCCGGCGGCGATGATATCGAGCTGCTGTTCATCGAAAATGTCGGCAACCTGGTCTGCCCCTCGACCTTCGACCTGGGCGAACACGAGCGCGTGGTCCTGGTGTCGGTGCCGGAGGGCCCGGACAAACCGGCCAAGTATCCGAAGGCATTCACCAGCTCGCACACCTTCGTGGTCACCAAGACCGATCTGCTGCCCTATTTCGATTTTCCGGTACCGGCGGCGGTCGGCGACGCCCTCAAGCTCAATCCGAAGCTCAGAACCATGGAACTGTCGTCCAAGACCGGCGATGGCATGGAAAGCTGGCTCAATTACCTGCGTGAGTTGGTCGCCAGGATGAAGGCGGGGGCTCTTAAATAAAGAGTCCGGGAAGTCTCCTTAAAATTTCGGCAAAGCCCCGGGAGTTCGTCTCCCGGGGCTTTGCCGTTTCACGCCGACCTTTCTCCCCCTTGCCGGTCCGGGCTGCATTTCCAAGACTTTTCCCTATTGATTTCAACATATTCGAAAAGATTGCCATACGCTGAGGACAGGTCTATACTGCATTTGATATCTATTTGTCATTCACATTGAGTACTGCATAAGGAGAGATGATGGAAAGAACGGCAGCAGCGTTTATATTCGTGGTCGGTGCGGCTTTCTTGCTGACGGCCTGTCAGATGGGGCCCGACATGAAAGAAGGAAAATGGGAGATCAACACGGAAATGGGGTTGAAAGGCATACCCATAAAGCTACCGGCAATGGCAAGCACCCTGTGCCTCACGCAGAAGAATCCGATTCCCCAGGAGCAGCATCCCGAACGTGACTGCGTGGTCACCGAAAAAAAGACCAACGACGATACCGTAACCTGGAAAATGGTATGCAAGGACAACGGCACCGAAGTGATAAGCGAGGGAATGATCACGTACAGCGGAGTGCTCTTCAGCGGCAAGATCGACACCACCATCAGCGGAGGCCCCATGGCGATGACGGCTTCGAACACCATTACCGGCAAATACCTGGGGCCCTGCGGGCAATAGCCGTTTATGGTGCACGAAAGCATCTACATAATTTTCCGTTCCCCGCGCCTCGTCCTTATTTCTTCAGAGGCTTCTGGGCTGCGGCCTGCACAGCGGTGATCGCCACGGTGTTGACGATATCCGGCACCAGACAGCCCCGGCTAAGATCGTTCACCGGTTTTCTCAGACCTTGGAGAATTGGGCCAACCACCACCGCGCCGGCCGACCGCTGGACGGCCTTGTAGGTGTTGTTGCCGGTGTTTAGATCGGGGAAGATAAAAACTGTCGCCCGGCCGGCTACCTTGCTGTCCGGCATCTTGGTTTTGGCAACTTCCATGTCGACCGCCGCATCGTACTGGATCGGCCCCTCGATCGGAAGGCCCGGATATTCCTTCACCGCTTTCTGCCGGGCAATTTCTGTTGCGCGGCGGACCTTCTCGACCTGCTGCCCCTTGCCCGATTTGCCCGATGAATAAGAGAGCATCGCCACCAGCGGATCGATGCCGAAGAGGGCGGCGGTCTTTGCCGAACTGAGGGCGATTTCGGCCAACTGCTCCGCTGTCGGGTCCGGGTTGACCGCACAGTCGCCGTAGGCCAGCACCCGGTCGTTCAGGCACATCAGCATGACGCTTGAAACGATCGAGCATTCCGGCACAGTCTTGATGAACTGGAAGGCCGGACGGATGGTATCGGCGGTGGTATGGACCGCGCCCGAAACCATCCCGTCGACATGGCCCTTATAGATCATCATGGTCCCGAAGAAGTTGAGATCGACCATGATGTCCCGGGCAACGTCCCTGGTAATCCCCTTATCCTTTCGCAAGTCATAGTAGGTCTCGACATAGTCGTTGAACAGCGGCGAGGTCTTCGGATCGATGATAGTGGCCTTGTCCAGATGCAGGCCGAGGCTTCTGATGCGTTCCTTGATTTTGTCGACGCGACCCAAGAGGGTAATATCGACGATCTCCCGGCGCAGGAGGATCTCCGCCGCCTTCAGGATGCGTTCCGCCTCCCCTTCCGGCAGGACGATACGCTGTTTGTCGACCTTCGCACGCTGCAGCAGACGGGACTCGAACATCTTGGGCGTGACGATGGTGGTCTTGGTCTTGATGATCTTGTCGCTCAGCTCATCCATGTTGATGTGCTTTTCAAAGACCGCCAGGGCCTGGGTGATTTTCCTGGTGTTGTCGGGGGTAATGGAGGCGTGGATGTTGTCCACCCGGATGGCCGCCTGGAAGGTATTTTCATGAACCGCGATAATCGGTATCGTGTCGGCAAAACCCTCGATGACTTTCTGGACCGGCTCTTCCGGCACCAGTCCGCCGGTCAGCATCATGCCGGCGATGTTGGGCATGGTTCGGGACTGGGCGGCGGCCAGGCAGGCAAGTACGACATCGGAGCGATCGCCCGGCGTGATAACAAGCGAGCCGTACTCGATCCGCGCCAGGAGATTCCTGAGCTGCATCGCGGCAATGGTGAAACTGCGGACATGGCGGGTAAGATTCTTTTCGCCGTAGAGGATTTCAGCGTTGAGGAGTCTCGCCACCTCGCCCACCGAAGGGTTGCCGAGGTTCTCGTTGTTGGGGATGATGTAGACCAGATGGTTGGT
Source organism: Desulfobacterales bacterium GWB2_56_26 (assembly GCA_001799365.1). GTDB lineage: Bacteria > Desulfobacterota > Desulfobulbia > Desulfobulbales > Desulfocapsaceae > Desulforhopalus_A. The sequence continues at coordinate 23,806 of MGTI01000087.1, forward strand.
CGATATCTGCTCGGCCTGGAGCCGCCGCTTGAGCGCCTCCAGGCTGCTGGGATCGACCCGATTGATAATGGTCGCCACCGGCTTTACGCCGCGATCGTCCATGGACTCATGGTACACCTTGACCGTGCGGATGACATCGTCCACCGTCTTCATCTTCGCCCCGGCCACCAGCATAACCGGACAGCCGAGGTTGCTGCCGATATCCATGTTGATGTCGAAATCAAAGGACGAGGCGGTTCCCTCGATCTCGACCCCCTCGCAGAGGACGAAGTCGGCTTTCTCCATCAATGCATTGTATTTGTTAAGGATCCCTTCATGCAATTCGGCGTTCTTGCCCATGGCGATCAGCTGACTCGCTTCCGTCACAGTAAAGGCGTACATCTCCTCGTAACTGGTGCAGAGATGGAACTGGCTCTTGATCAGATTGATGGTGTTGTCCCGTTCTCCGGCGGCGTGATCGACATCGACCAACGGCCTGAAAAACAATACCTTTTTGACATTCCTTGTGAGCAACTCCATCAGGCCGAGAATGATGGCCGATTTTCCGCTGCGCGGCTCGGTGCCGGCAACATACAGATTCTTTGACATGATGTTCTCTTCTTAAAATTGGCTAATGGCGGGATGGCGGCGAATACGTTCGGCTGATTGAAGCATTTTGAATGATACCATGAAAACCCCTGCAGTCCCAAACAGGGGTCAAAAAGATCGCAATCATAGCGTTGTCTTCACGGAATTTCCAGCTTTTATCATGCCGGCCGGCCTCGCCCGGGCCAGCTTGCACGTGGACTACTGGTAAGCCATATCATTGCAGGATGTTAAAGGACGATATCTCTGTATGAATAATACTGATTACCAGTTTCATCATTTTCGCACAGCGGGAAGCCATGAGCAGCCGCCATATTCTGCAAAGTATCGAGTGCTTACCTCCCGGCAATGATCGCAAGAATTTCGGCGCATTGCTCTTCCGCTCTCGCAAGCAGCAGGTCCGCCTCGGCCAGCACTTCCTTCTTATACCTTTCGTCCTCCAGCTCGCGCATGTTGATCAGGACATTCTGGTAGGCTCCCCAGATCCCGGTCTCTAGAGCCCGGGCACCGACCTGAATATCCGAGGCCGAGGCCGGATTGCCGTGTCGGGCGACAACGGCAAGACCATCCCAGGCATTATCGGAAAACCGCATGGTGGTCAGCGGCACCTGAATGGCCTCCTTCAACCCGGCCTGCATTTTGGCATGGCGGGCGGCACGTTCCTCCTCGGTTGCCTTCGGCATGCGCAATCCCTCCATGTAAAGATTGAAAGCTGAGGTGTCGGCGTCGATCATAGGAATGAGGCGGCGGGTCAGGTCGTGGAGAACCGGTATCACCTTTTCCAGATGCGGCTGCGCACTCTCGAATTTCCGTACCCCATGGGTGAGTTTTGCCACCATGGAACCCAGTGCCACGCCGATTGCGGCAATCGCCGCCGAGGACGAGCCGCCGCCGGGGGCGGAAGAACGGGAGGCGATTTCCTCGATGAAGCCGCGCACTGTCATCCCGGCCAGGGGTTCCTTGGGCGGTTCGGCAACCTTATATTCGATGATCTTCTCCTGGGGCGTGAACTGGGCCACCGAACTGAGGCCAAGCCGGTCGACGGCCAGCCGGATCTTTTGATCCTCCTCGTAGACGAAGAGTTTCTCCTTCTCGATGTAATACTCGGCGGCCATCAGCAGGGCCTCAAGGGGAACGAGCCCGACGATCTCCGACCCGGCCACCCCCACCTTCAGAGCTTCGGCCTCCTTTTTCACCTCTTCGAACAGGACATGGATCGGCGTCACGCGGTAATCGAGGAGATTCACTGTCACCTGGGCCATATTGTACTCCTTGACAAACCAGCCCATGCCCTTCACCGCCGAGAGGCGCCCCGGCTGATCCTCACCGCGGCCAGCCTCCCGCAGATTGAGGGCAATGCGGTGGGCCTGATTGGGCGTGCCGAGGATATTGACGTTGTAGGCAATGAGAAAATTCCGTGCCCCGGTGGCGGTGATGCCCCAGTTGGGTACAAACTCGGTCGGGCCGTAATCGGGCCGCCACTTCGGGTCTTTGAGCCGCTCGGCGAGGCCCTCGTATTCACCCTGGCGCAGATCCGGCAGGTGGCGGCGATAGTCATGGACCGCGGCCGCCTCGTAGAGATAAAACGGCACCCCCAGCTCCTCCGCCGCCCGTTGCGCAAATTTCTTTGAAATTTCGACGCATTCCGCCATGGTCACCCCGGTAACCGGGACGAAGGGGCAGACATCCATG
>MGTI01000088.1:0-617 GCA_001799365.1 Desulfobacterales bacterium GWB2_56_26
GAGACCCTGTCGCTCAGGATGGCCAGACACTGCGAGAACGCGGCGGCGGTGGCCGAGCACCTGTCCGGCCATCCAGGCGTCGATTGGGTGCACTATCCGGGCCGGCCAGGCTCGCCCGGGCATGAGGTGGCGGCGAAGTATCTCAAGAACGGCTTCGGCGGCATGATCGCCTTCGGCATAAAAGGAGGGCTTGCCGCCGGCAGGAAATTTATCGACAGCCTGAAGCTCGTCTCCCATCTGGCCAACGTCGGCGATGCCAAGTCGCTCGCCATCCATCCGGCCTCGACCACCCATTCCCAGCTGTCCATTGAACAGCTTAAGGAAGGCGGCATCGATGAGGGCATGGTCCGGTTGTCGATCGGCATCGAGCATGTCGACGACATTATTGAAGATATCGATCAGGCGTTGGCTGCGGCAGCCTGATCTCCTGGGAAAGATAAAGGAATTTTGGCAGTCTTGGGAACGTCGCAGCGACGGATGAATTCGTAGGGGCGAATCTTGTATTCGCCCCCATATAAAAACATGAGCATGGATATTGCCACCCGTGAGAAACCGGTCCTGACCGTGGAGAAACAATTCCATACCTTTGCCGAACCGCCGGCAGAACTGGTGCTGGA
>MGTI01000088.1:692-11458 GCA_001799365.1 Desulfobacterales bacterium GWB2_56_26
CATCCTGATCGCCCACGCCTTCTCCGGCGATTCCCATGTGGCAGGACGATACGACCGGGAGATCGACAAGCCCGGCTGGTGGGATTTCATGGCTCGACCGGGCCGTGTTCGAAGAGCCCGGCGACCGGCCACCCCTACGGCCTCGACTTCCCGATGATGACCATCGGCGATATCGTGACCACCCAAAAGATCCTGATCGATGCCCTCGGCATAAAACGGCTGCATGGCGTCATCGGCGGCTCGGTGGGCGGCATGCAGGTGCTGGAATGGTGCGTGCGGTATCCGGAAGTTGTCCGCTCTGCCGTGCCGATCGCCACCACCATGCGCCATTCGGCTCTGGCCATCGCCTTCAACGAGATCGCCCGCCAGTCGATCATGGCCGATCCGAACTGGAACAGGGGCAATTACTACAGCGGCGTTAAACCGGAGATGGGGCTGGCAGTCGCCCGGATGATCGGCCATGTCACCTATCTCTCCGATCAGGCCATGCACCGCAAGTTCGGCCGGAAGCTGCAGGATAAAGAGACCTTCTCCTTCGGCTTCGACGGCGATTTCCAGGTGGAGAGCTACCTGCGCCACCAGGGGACGAAATTCGTTGGCCGCTTCGATGCCAACTCCGTGCTCTACATCACCAAAGCCGCCGACTACTTCGACGTCACCGAAAAGATGAGCAAGGCAGGTCCTCTGCACGAAGGCAGCCGCCACAAAATCAAATATCTGGTGATTTCCTACAGCTCGGACTGGCTTTACCCGACCTATCAGTCGAAAGAACTGGTGCAGACCCTGAAAAGGACCGGCCAGGATGTCAGCTTCTGCGAAATCGAGGCGGATTGCGGCCATGACGCCTTCCTCATCCCGGACGAACGTCTCACCACGCTGATCAGGGGGTTCTTCGATGGTCTTGACTGAGCAGGAAAACATCCGCTTCGACCTGCGCATGATCGCCCGGGCCATCCCCGAAGGCAGCCGGGTGCTCGACCTCGGCTGCGGCAACGGCGATCTGCTGGCCTGGCTGGCTGCGAACAAACAGGTGGTCGGCACCGGCATTGAAAAGGACAAAAAGAAGGCTGCCGCCTGCATCGGCCGTGGCCTCTCCGTCCTGCAGGGCGACCTCAACGACGAGGTGGACGATTATCCCGACTGCAGCTTCGATTACGTGATCCTCAGCCAGACCCTGCAGCAGGTGTTCGAGCCGGCACGGCTGCTCTATTCGCTGGCAAGAATCGGCCGCAAGGTTATCGTCAGCTTCCCGAACTTCGGCCATTACAACATCCGGCTGCAGCTCCTGTGGCACGGGGTGGCGCCGAAAAACGATCAACTGCCCTATTCCTGGTACGACACGCCCAACATCCGGGTGATCACCCTTCAGGATTTCCGGAAATTCGCAAAAGACGTGGGCTACAATGTCCTCCAGGAGATTGCGGTATGCACCAATCCCGCCAACAGTGAGGGAAAGATAGTCCATTACCTGACAGACCTGCGCGCCACCTACGGCATCTATATCATCGAAAAGAACAGAAACGGCAAGAATCGTAATTAAATACCAACCACGCTTCCCGGACCTTTTACCATGTCAGAAAAACAACCGACCTTCATCGACACCCGCTCCATTGCCGCCATCTGCGATCATATCGAGGTCACCAACTGCTGCCAGCACTTTAAGGTGCCGACCATCGTCAAAGAGCTGCTCTCCTCCTGGAGCACCAAGGATTGCTACGAGCATGTAAGCCCGGTCTCCATTCCCTCCCAGGAAGAGATCATCGAGATCGTCGAGAAGGCCCGCTGCATTCTCTTTCCCGGCTATTTCACCCGGACCAAACTGCATGCCTCCAACCTCGAATACTACATCGGCGAGCAGACCACCGATCTCTACGAAAAGGTTGCCGACCAGATCACCATGGCCATCCGCCACGACTGCCGGCGCAACAACCTGCCCTGCACCAGTTGCGAGGCCCTGAGCCACAACAAGGCGCTGGCCTTCATCGAGGCCCTGCCGCGGGTGGCGGCGACGCTCGCCACCGACATTCGCGCAACGCTTGAAGGCGACCCGGCCACCAAGAGTCCGGACGAGGTGATTTTCTGCTATCCCGGCCTTTTGGCAACGCTCGTCTTCCGCCTCGCCCATGAGCTGTATCTGCTCAAGGTGCCGATCGTCCCGCGGATCATGACCGAATACGCCCATTCCAAGACCGGCATCGACATCCACCCGGGGGCGACCATCGGATCGGGCTTTTTCATCGACCACGGCACCGGGGTGGTGATCGGCGAGACGACCATCATCGGCAAAAATGTCCGTATTTATCAAGGTGTTACTTTGGGAGCCCTGTCGTTGCCCCGCGATGCCGGCGAAACCATGCGCAACAAGAAACGGCACCCGACCATCGAGGACGATGTCATTGTCTATTCCAACACCACCATCCTCGGCGGCGAGACCGTCATCGGCGAAGGCTCGGTCATCGGCGGCAATATCTGGCTGACCTCAAGTGTCCCGGCCGGCACCAAGGTGCTGCTGAAACGGCCGGAGCTGATCTACTCGAATTCGATCTAGAATCCGGGATCCGATTCATCATCTTAAAGAGGCTATTACCATGGCTCATACAATACTCGAAACTATTGGCAACACCCCACTGCTGAGGCTCGTTGGCTTTTCCGCCAAGGCCGGGGCCACCCTCCTCGGCAAACAGGAGTCGCGCAACCCAGCCGGCAGCGTCAAGTGCCGGATCGCCGTCTCGATGATCGAGGCGGCCGAACGCGAGGGGCTCATCACCAAAGAAAGCACGGTGATCGAGCCGACCAGCGGCAACACCGGGATCGGTCTCGCCTTTGTCTGCGCACACAAGAAGCTCAAACTGATCCTCACCATGCCGGAGACCATGAGCATCGAACGGCGCAAACTCCTGAAGCATCTCGGGGCGGAATTGGTCCTGACCCCAGGAGCGGAAGGGATGAAAGGGGCGATCGCCAAAGCCCAGCAACTTCTCGCCGACACACCCGGCGGCTTCATACCCGACCAGTTCGCCAATCCCGCCAACCCGGAGATTCATCGCAAAACCACCGCCGAGGAGATCTGGCGAGACACGGGCGGCAAGATCGATATCTTCGTCGCGGGCGTCGGCACGGGCGGCACGATTACCGGGGTGTCGGAGGTGTTGAAGAAACGGAATCCGGCGATGATCTCGATTGCAGTCGAGCCCCAGGATTCGCCGGTCCTTTCCGGCGGCAAGCCCGGACCCCACAAGATCCAGGGCATCGGCGCGGGATTCGTGCCGGCCATCCTCAACCGGGAGATCATCGACGAAGTTGTGACGGTAAGCAACGACGACGCCTTTGCCACCGCCCGGGTGCTGGCCTCGGAGGAAGGGATTCTCGCCGGCATTTCCAGCGGGGCCGCAGTCCATGCGGCAATGCAGGTGGCGAGCCGGCCGGAAAATAGAGGCAAAACGGTGGTGGTGGTCCTGCCCGATAGCGGGGAACGGTATCTCAGCACGCCGCTCTTGCGAGAATAACTTCTGCTTCGGTGGCTGATAGCCCTCCCCGATAAGCTTTCCCGCTTTTTGCTGGCAAATCGCCTGCGGCCTGACTATAATCGGCCGCAGCATGATTGCCGGCAGAAAACATTGACCTAACGAGAGGGACCCACCATCGAAACGCGCCACCTGCAAATTTTTGTTGCCGTTTACAGGACCAAGAGCTTTACCAAAGCGGCCGAGCAGCTCTACACCAGCCAGCCAACGGTCAGCGAACATATCCAGAACCTGGAGGCCCGCCTCAACTGCCGGCTGTTCGACCGCCTCGGCCGCAAGATCCTGCCGACCGCCGAAGCGGACCTGCTCTTTCCCCGAGCCGTGGCCATTCTCGACGACCTCCGCCGGCTGGAAGAGGATATCACCGCCACCGGCGGCGCCGTATCCGGAGAGCTGATCATCGGCGCCAGCACCATCCCCGGGGCTTACATCCTGCCGAAAATCGCGGCCGCCTTCAAAAACGAGTTTCCGGCCATTTCCTTTGAGATCAGGATCAACGATTCGGCCAGGATTGTCGAGGAAGTCGCCGGCAATGGCCTTTTGATCGGCATTGTCGGGGCCAAGCTGCCGGGGGTGAAACTCAACTACCAGCACTTTGCCGAGGACCAGCTTATCCTCGCCGCCGCAGCCGCCAACCAGACCCTATCGCAGATCACCATGGAGGAACTCTGCCAGCTTCCTTTCATTGTCCGGGAGAGGGGGTCCGGCACGAGAAAGAGTCTCGAAATGCTGCTCGCCCGGCAACGCTACACCCTCGACCAGTTCAACATCTGCGCCACCCTCGGGTCGAGCGCGGCGGTGAAGGAAGCGATCAAGGCCGATCTGGGGGTTTCGGTGATTTCAAAGCATGCAGTGCTGGACGAATTGGAACGCGGGACCATCCGCGAGATCGAGGTCACCGGCTGGTCGATGATGAGATCCTTTTTCGTTGTTACTTCGCCCAAGCGGACCCTGCCCCACCATTATCAAGTATTTCTCAATCGGCTGCTCTCGCCGTAGGGTGCGCCATGCGCACCGCTCTCCGGATGTTGGCGCGCACGATGCACCCTACGTTGATCGCGATTATTGCCGATACGGCCTGATGACCCGCGGCCGGACGATCTTTCGTTCCGGGGCTTGCGGCTCAGCCGGCGGTGCGGCCTCGGGAATCGCTTCGGGAGCGGCCTCGGGCGTAGCCTCAGGAACGACATCTTCCGGCGCAACAGCCTCGGGAGCGTTTTCAACCGGCGGGGCAGCCTCCTCCACCGCCCCCGGCGCGGCCTCCTCTGGCGGTGCAATCTCTGCGGAGACCGGCGCTTCCATCCCCGCCTCAGGCTGCACCACCTGTCCGGGCGGGGGGCTGGCCTGCTGTGGTTGGTTCGGCAGGGGTCGCTGCGGTGCTTTCACGACCGGACGGACCGATGCCGCCTCGGCCATGTCCAGGAGTTCCTCCTTGCCCTGGACTTCGAGAACCACCTTGCCGCGCAATATCTCCTTGATATTGGCGCCTTTGACCTCGTCCCCCTCTTTATACAGATCCTGCTTGCGGGTCTTCCTGTCAAGAATGATGGCCCGATTGGTCCCTTCGCTGCCGCCGACGGTCCCCACCAGCACGATTTCCAGGCTGCTCCTGTCTAGATTGGCCGCCACATCCACTGCCGGCGCCGAAGGAGTATCCTCCGTCTTGAATTGAGGCCCGAACAGATTTCTGGTCAGAATGATGCTGTAATCGCGCTTGACCCCGGCGGGCATCGGCCCCTCCTTCGCGGCAGGGGTTCCTGGCGAGACCGCCTCCTCCGCCGGCTGGCGGAACAGCAGGTACTCCAGCACCGAATACCCCAGTTCCACCGCCCCGATACAGCACAGGGTGATAACCAGCAAAGGAATTATTCGGGAGATCTGTGAAGCCATTGTATCCAGTCCCGGGCAATAACAATGCCCATTATTCTTGAACGATCACGGCAGCACCACATCATATTTTAAATTTCGCTGTCCTGACAAGGGCGCCCCGGTTTCCATTTAACAATACTGTAAACGGACGGAAATGGAAACCATCCTGCCAGAGTCGCTGACCGGCTGCTACTCCGCAACCAGTCCGGGAATGGCCGCCGCCAGGGCTTCCCGGATCCTGCCGACGAAGATAAACTCCATCTCGTTCCGCACATAATCGGGCAGCTGCTGCAGATCCTTTTGATTGCCTTCGGGAAGAACAATGCGGCGAATATCGGCGCGCCGGGCGGCCAGGATCTTTTCCTTTATCCCGCCCACCGGCAGGACCAGTCCACTCAAGGTAATTTCGCCGGTCATGGCGGTATCGCTCCGGGTCGACAGCCCGCTGTACAGGGAGGCCAGCGCCGCCGCCATGGTCAGCCCGGCCGAGGGACCGTCTTTGGGAATGGCCCCGGCGGGGACATGGATATGCACGGCCCCCTTGGGGATTTCAAAATGCAGACGCCTGCTCTCGGAATCGAGATAACTGGTTGCGGCGATTGCCGATTCTTTCATCACTTCACCTAAGTGACCGGTGAGGGTGACGTTATCTTTGTGCGGCAGGTTGAGTGCCTCGACATAGAGCACGTCGCCGCCCGCCTCCGTCCAGGCGAGTCCCGTCGCCACCCCCGGCGGCAGCGACTTCCGGAGTTTTTCGATGAAGAAGCGCTCCGGTCCCAGCATATCAGGCAGATCCTTGTTATCGATGACAACCGGCTCGGTGAGCTGCTCGGCAAAGCGAATCGCCACCTTGCGCACCAGCTTGCCAATCGTCCTCTCCAGTTCACGGACCCCCGCTTCCCGGGTGTAACTGCGGATGACATCAACGAGGGCGGTATCGGCTACATGGAACTGTTCATCCGAGAGGCCCGCCTCCGCTCTCTGCCGGGGGATGAGATAGCGGATCGCGATCTGCTTCTTCTCTTCTTCACCGTAGCCGGATATTTGCAGCACCTCCATCCGGTCGAACAACGGTTTGGGAATGGTGTCCACGGTGTTGGCGGTGAGTATAAAAAAAACCTTCGAGAGATCGAAGGGCAGATCGAGATAGTTGTCACGGAAGGCAGAGTTCTGCGCCGGATCGAGAATCTCCATCAGGGCTGCTGCCGGATCGCCCCGGAAATCGCGGCCGAGTTTGTCGATTTCATCGAGCATTACCAGCGGGTTGCGTACGCCGCTACGGCGCAGGGCCTGAACGATGCGCCCCGGCATGGCGCCGATATAGGTGCGCCGATGGCCGCGCAGCTCCGCTTCGTCGGACATCCCACCCAGGCTGAAACGTTCGAATTTCCGACCGAGGGACCGGGCGATGGACTGGCCGAGCGAGGTCTTCCCCACCCCCGGCGGTCCGATGAAACAGAGAATCGGCGACTTGGCTCCGGGATTCAGTTTCATCACCGCCAGCTGCTCGATTATCCGCTCCTTGATGTCCTTTAAGCCATAATGATCCTCGTCCAGAATCTTGCGGGCATGATTCAGTTCGAGATTGTCTTCCGTGAAGGTATTCCAGGGCATATCGAACACCAGTTCCATGTGGGAGCGGGCGACCTGATATTCGGGCGACATCGCGGGAATCCGCTGCAGACGCTGGAATTCCCTCTTCACTTCCTGATAGACTGACTCGGGGAGCTTGCAGCTGTCGAACTTGCTCTTCAGGTCGGCCAGATCGTTATCGGCCTGAACCGATTCGCCCAGCTCCTTCTGGATCGCTTCCAGTTGCTCACGCAGAATGTATTCCCGTTGATTTTTCGTCATTTTGGACTGAGCCCGATCGGATATCCTTTTCCGCACCTCAAGAATCTGGACCTCGTGCTGGAGATGGTCGCCCATGAGCCGCATGGCGGTTCTCAGGCTGTGAGCCTCCAGAAGCGCCTGACTGCGCTCCACCGGCAGGTTCAGCAGCTGGCCGAGCGGATAGATGACCTGTGAAAAATCCCCGGACGGCACCATCTGCGGAATCTTGACCTCATGATCCGGATGGGTGAGGGAAAAATACCTTTTCGCCAGATCGAGGATCTCTCTTTCCATCGCCTCCATCTCGATGTTCTTCTCCCGCGCCATCGGAATAGACCGCACCCTGGCCACGAGAAAGGCGTTTTTAAAAAAGAGGTCGGTTATCTCGATCCGCTCGACCCCCTGCAAAAACACCTGAACGGCCGAATCGGACCGGGCAAACAACCGGACGATCGCCGAGGTGCCGACTGCATACAAATCCTCAAGCCCCGGATTATTGAGGTTCGGATTGCGCTGGGCAAAGATGGCCAACGTTGTATCCTCCCGGCCGAGTGCATAGTCGATTGCGGCAATCGATCGTGGCAGATCGGTCACATAAGGGATAACGATATAGGGAAAAACCACCGCATTCTTAACAGGCAATACCGGCAGTTCATAAGTGCGATTCTCGGAAACCATACGCCCCTCTCCGATTTTTCAAAAAACAAAAAACTTCAGCCGTCACATCTTTCCTGCGAGAGGAATGAAGCCGCTTTGCTTTCTTCTTTTAAAACCCTTAATACCGCTGATCGAAGAAATCCAGAGAGAATCTGCGGAAATGGTCGGTTCGCGGGGCGGATAGAATGAGCCAGGAAGTTTGGCAGGTTTCCGGAGTGCTTTGGAGACGAAGCCGTTACCGTTGATGGCAGTTCGATGGTGCCCATAACAGCCCAGTCGGGCCTACACTTTTCCAAAACGAGATCGAAGGATGGCATGCTGGCATGCTGGCCATTCAATAGTAAGAGCCTCCCGCTATTGTTCAAGCCTTCGTGGCTACGGCATTCTTTGAATAAAACTTCAAAATTTTTACATTAAAAATGTTAGTGAAATAAGTGTCTCCAAGGCTTTTTAGGCCTTAGATCCTACAAGGACTTAATATTTTAGTTTGACATCCATCTAATACTTCATTACGATCTTCCAGCACTACATAGTAATATATCTATTCATCGAACGTCATGAGTGAGCAAATGAAACATTACTGTATGGCACTGCTTTGCTGTCTTGGACTGTTTTTCTCCCGTGCTCCTTTAGGTTTCGATGATTTCACGGACATTATCAGCGGCCATGAATATGGAACCGCCTTCGCGTTTAATTGGTCCGATTGTGCCTGCCACAACCCTACATATGATGAAATAATAAATGGTCGGAATGGAGCAGTATGGTTGGGTTGTAACGCCATGGTGCTTGTGCTATCGCGAAGGCAAGGATATATGTAGCAATTCGGGCGGCGGCAATGGAGATCCAGGTGGAGACCCTGGCGGCGGAGGCTCTGGGGGTGGATCCGGCGGAGGATTAACGTCAGAGCAAATACAAGCCATTGCAGCCGTCGTTCAAGCCCTGCAAGCTGTGCAGAGCGCCACAAACAGTATTGAAAATTACCAGACGACCCTCAATTCCCTCTATGCCAGTCTCGGCAACCTTCAAACGGCCCTTGCCGATGCCCGCGGTCAAGTCGCTTCATCCGTCAACACCATCAACAGTTCCCTCTCCCTCGTCGCCACCTACCTGGGAAAGGGCAAACTGCTTGGTCCCAAAGCCCTGGAGATGGTCGAACGCCAGGTGGCAACGGCCGTCCTGCAGCGCGTTTTTGCAGAAGATGACAACAGAAATACGCAAGGCGATACCACCGGCGACCCCGTGCTCATCGCCACCGGCTTTGAAAGTTACAAGGTAGAGGACCTGAACTATAAAGCCCTCAACGAGCTGGTCACAATCTCCCGCCAGTTCCGCAGCAACCAGACCGATCTCAAGTCAGCATTCGGCCGTAGCTGGTTTTTTAATTACGACACCAATGTCGTAGCTGGACGTAAGCCGCTGATCAAGGAGCGGGAAATTCTCACCGAAGACCTGCGGCAGCAGGCCGAGCAACTTGCGAGTCTTGCAGCCGCTGCCGCCACCAGAGCTCTCGATGCCCTGGAAACCGCCAAGAGCGCCGCAGCTGCCGCCCGGGCGAAGGCCAATGAAATCGCCGCAGTAAGCAGCAACATAAGCTCACTTGCTTCCAGCATCGCGAGCGAAGCGGCAAGTGCCTGCTCGTCGGCCCAAACCGCCGTTCAACAGGCCGACATAGCCGGGACCAGCGAGGCCCAGGCACATGCCAATGCCGCCCAAAGCGCTGCAAACACCGCCCAGGATACAGCGAATCAAGCCTCGGCCAAGGCGGGGGACGCAACCGCCATCGCGGCAAGCAGCAATGCAACTGCCGACGCAGCGGCAGCCGACGTGGTCCAGGGCGAGCAAAATGTGGCATCCATCAACGGGAAAAAAGGCGAAATCGACGTGATCCTCGTCGAGCGGACCACAGAGGCCGCCGAAGCGGCCGCCGAGGCCCGCCAGGAAGAAGCAATGTATCCGCTCGATCCCTATCCGCTCGACCAGAGCGTCTATTTCGGCCCCGGTTACGTCAAGGTCTTCACTGAGGACGGCACCCCGATCCTCTTTCAAGAACAGGGCGCGGGGCACTACCTGCCGGTGAGCGACAAGGGCAGTTATACCTCCGAGATCAGAGCGATGGAAGGCGGCCTGCAGCTGGTGACGAAGCACGGTCGGGTCCGCGAGTTTCTCCATAACGGCCGGGGCATCTTCCCGCTCTCCCGGAATATCGACACCAACGGCAACACCACCCAATTTGTCCGCGACGGCGACCGGTTGACCGAAATCGTCGACTCGGTTGGACGGAAAACTACCTTCGCTTACAACCCGGACGGCTTGATCGAAACCATCACCGACCCCCAGGGCAATGTCCACCGCTACGCCTATGACGGCGACAAGCTGACCGTCTATGCCGATCCGCTGGGTTATAAATGGGGCTATACTTACGACGAGCAGGCCAGGATGATCGCCCGCACCAACCCGCAGAACGGTGTCTACCGGTACCACTACGACGAGAACGACCGGATCGTCCGGGAGACCGACCAGGAAGGGTTCGAGTCCACTTACACCTACAACAAGGAAAATCGGGTGACCCATGTCACCGACCGCCGCGGCCTCACCACCCGTTATTTTTACAACGAAAACAATCGGCTGGAGCGGACCCTCTATCCGGACGGCTCGGAAGTCGCTAACGCCTACGACGGCCGCAATAATATTGTGACGGTGAGGGACGAGAACGGCAATATCTCGTCCTTCAACTACGATGGCAAAAACAATGTCACCGTCGTTGTAAACGCCTTGGGGGAACGGACCGAACTCACCTACGAGCCGATCTTCAACAAAGTCGCTTCCATCACCGATCCGCTGGGCCGGACCCGCAGTTTCTCCTATGACAGCCACGGCAACCTG
>MGTI01000088.1:11589-11800 GCA_001799365.1 Desulfobacterales bacterium GWB2_56_26
CGGTATCACTTACGTGGAAACCGATATCAGCGGCGTCTACAACCTCCAGGCGCCTTCGGACGATTGTTACGACGTCACCGTGTACCGGGACGGCTATGCCTTTGCCACTGCCAGCAAAAAAGTGTGCAGCGACGAAAGCGCGGTCAATTTCACCGGGGCGCTGAAAGCCCCGCCGATGTATGTGCGCGGCGCCATCGCCGATAGCGAGGGC
>MGTI01000088.1:11965-12160 GCA_001799365.1 Desulfobacterales bacterium GWB2_56_26
CGTCACCATCACGAGCGGGCAGACAGGCAGCACCGACGGGCTCGTCCTGAAGAAGGGGAACGATACCATCAGCACGGTCTACACCGCCGCTGACGGCAGCTACCGTTTCCCCCGCGTGCCGGCCGCATGCTATACGGTCGTCGCCCAGTCAGGAGCGGTAATAACCAGGGTCTACACGCCTGCTTCCCGTGAAGT
>MGTI01000089.1 GCA_001799365.1 Desulfobacterales bacterium GWB2_56_26
TATCGAAATACGGCATAATCTGCATCAGGATCTTCGCGCGGCACTTGAGAGCTATGAGGAGATCGACCGCGATTTCGTGAAGCACTTTGGCCGGGGCGGAACCCCCTTTGTCGAGGAGTACAGGTGTGACGACGCCCGTTTTGTCGCCGTCGCCATCGGCTCGCTCTCCTACCAGCTTCGGGATGTCATCGATATCATGAGAGAGGACGGCATCGCCATAGGCGTCATGGGCGTGCAGATGTACCGGCCGTTCCCGGACCAGGCGATCGCCCGGGCCTTAAGCGGCAAGGAGTGCGTCGTCGTCCTGGAAAAAGCGCTCAGCTACGGCAATCAAGGTCCGCTTTACGGCGACATCAAATCGGCTCTCTACCGCCTTGCGGACAGACCTGTTCTGCATAACTACATTCTCGGGCTCGGCGGCAGGGAGATCAAGACACAGCAGCTCCTCGACGCCTTATCGGAATCATGCTCCGAACCCAAGGCAATTGAAGATACGCCGCGCTGGATCGGTCTCAAATTACAGGAATAACATCATGGCAGAAAAAACAACCATTCTCAACCTGACAGAAGAAGAGTTCGTCCATCCCGGCAACCGTGCATGTTCAGGTTGCGGTCTCTCCATCGTCTATCGCATGGGCTTGAAGGCCCTGGGTAAAAACACCATTCTGGTGGTGCCGCCCAGCTGTCTCACCGTTCTCCAGGGCCTCTACCCGGTTGCATCCACCAAGCTTCCCTGCGTCAATGTGACCTTCGCCTCGACCGGCGCCGCCGCCACCGGGGTACGCGCCGCCATGAAGGCGCTGGGCAAGGAAGACGTCAACGTGGTAGCCTGGGCCGGAGACGGCGGGACCAGCGATATCGGTATTCAAGCGCTTTCGGGAGCATGCGAGCGAGGCGAGGAAATCATCTATATCTGTTACGATAACGAAGCCTATATGAATACCGGCGTGCAGCGCTCCGGCACCACCCCCCAGGGCGTTCTCACCACCACCACGCCGATCAAAGGGAAACTCCAGGTGAAAAAAGATGTGCCGGCCATCATCGCCGCCCACGGCATCCCTTACGTGGCCACGGCATCCGCTGCCTTTCCCCTGGATCTCTATGATAAAGTGAAGAAGGCCACCACCATTTCAGGCCCTAAATATATCCATGTACACACCCCCTGCCCTCCGGGATGGGCATTCGAATCGAGGTACACCATCAAGGTGGGAAAACTCGCCGTCGAGACGGGTCTCTTCGACCTCTATGAAATCGAAAACGGCACTTTCCGGCTCACCGGCCCTTCGCAGCGACTTCTCGGCAAGGAACGCCGGCCCGTCACCGATTACTTCGCCACCCAGGGCAGATTCAAGTCGCTGAGCGCCGAAGCGGTACAGAAAATCCAGCAGCAGGTCGACGCCAAGTGGGCGGCTTACCAGTCATGAGCCGTGTAAGGCCTGCCTGAGTCCCATCCCGCAACCTTCGCGCTGCTGGTCATTGTGTAAAGAAAAACCCCGAAAGCTGCCGGCTCTCGGGGTTTTATACTTCTACATCTGGTTGAACACTGACGTGGACCACCTCTCCCTGATCGCCAACATAATTTAATTTTGGATAATATATCCTTAAGTGCTGCCACTTGTGGCTGAAAGCCGGTGTGTCAACTATGGATGGACGTGGTTGCGATGGGTGGCAATCGACTGGAGGCGGCCCGGCAAGCAACCTCTGCATGGCCGTTGCCATCCCCTCATAGTTACTTATATTTTTTACCAGTCACTAAACCACAACGTGAAGAGGTGCAGATGAAGGCAATCATTGTTTTTATAATCGGTGCATTTATGCTGGTTGGTATGCCGACGACAGGTAACGCCTACGAAGGCGAATGGCGTAATCCGGACCGACCCGGAAGTCAGGAGTGGCATCGAAGCCCGAATTGGCATGGAAGTATTAAGGATAGGATCAGAGAAGATCACCGCAGGATAGAACGAGGGTTCGAACGAGGTTCTTTAACAAGGAGAGAGGCAAGAAGACTTGGGGGTGAGTTAGACCATATTCTCGACAGAATTGACTGGTTGAGACGAGATGGACGTCTGAACCGAACAGAACGTGAGGTGATTCATCGAGATCTCGACAGATTGGAGCGGGAGATTAGAAGAGAGAAAAGAGATGATGATAGAAGAGATTGGAGAGGTTATGAGAGAGAGCGAAGAGATGATGACACATTAAGATTTGAGTTCCAACTTTGACAACCAGCGATGCACATCTCGCCGCCTCGCTCAAGGATTGTCAAATAATTAAAGCTCAGATAAGCCCCTTCTGGGCTTGAGCTTGAATGGCTGTAATCGCCACGGTGTTGACTATATCTGGGACAAGGCAACCGCGACTGAGATCGTTTACCGGCTTATTCAACCCTTGCATGATTGGCCCGATGGCCACAGCCTTGGCGGATCGCTGAACCGCCTTGTACGTATTATTGCCGGTGTTGAGGTCAGGGAAAATAAAGACAGTTGCTTTTCCGGCGACTTTGCTTTCCGGCATTTTAGCTTTGGCCACAGTGGCATCCACAGCGGCATCATATTGAATAGGCCCCTCGATGAGCAGGTCGGGTGCCATCCGCTTGGCAATCTCCGTTGCCTTTTTTACCTTTTCGACCTCTTCGCCTATTCCGGATGTGCCAGAGGAATAGGACAGCATGGCCACCATTGGCTTAATCCCGAACAGACTCGCAGTCCTTGAGGATTCTATCGCAATCTCGGCTAATTGTTCAGAAGTTGGTCGTGGATTGACTGCACAATCGCCATAGGCAAGAACCCGGTCTTCCAGGCACATCAAAAAAATGGAAGACATGATGGTGCTTCCATGCTTGGTTTTTACGAATTCGAGTGAGGGCCGAACAGTGTTGAGGGTCGAATGGACTGCACCGGAAACCATCCCGTCAGCGTGATTTTTATAGACCATCATCGTTCCGAAATGATTGACTCCGGACATCACGTCTCTGGCGTTATCATAGGTGATCCCTTTGTGTTTTCTCAATTCAAAGTAGGTCGCGACATAATCCTCAAATAATTCGGACTCAGTCGGCTCAATGATCGCTACATCGGCGAGGTTCAACCCCAAGGTCAGAATTTTCTTCTTTATCAATTGTTTTCGGCCCAGCAACACAATTTTGACAGCGTCCCGGGCAAGAAGAATTTCGGCAGCCCGAAGGATCCTTTCCTCCTCTCCTTCCGGCAGAACAATCGTCTGTTTGAACTCACGGGCACGTTTGATAAGACTGAACTCAAACATTTTAGGCGTAATGTATAACAGGCTGTAACCAACAATCTTGTTTCGTAAGTCAGTGGTGTTGACATGTGATTCGAAGAGGCCGAGACCGGCTGCGATTTTCAGCGGCGCCTCCGGCGTGATGCAATGGTGGATATTTTTTATTTTTGTTGCAGTGGTGAAGGTATCTTCCTCCACTTTTATGATCGGCACCAGATCTTCCATACCCTGGAGAAGGTTACGCAGCAGATCGTCCGGTTGCATATAACTTGTCAAAACAATCCCGCCAATGCTCGGCAAATTGCTTGATCTATATGCGGCCAGAGTCCCAATGATAATATCCAGCCGGTCTATGGGAGTGATGACGAGGTTGTCGTTGGTGAGTCGGGGCAGGTAATTCCGAAGATTCATCGCAGCTATGACAAAACGCGTCACCGTCCGGTTGAGCAGTCCCTTTCCGCAGAGAATCTTGGCATCGAGAGCTTGGACAATTTCTCCCATGGTCGGTCGGTCGAGCATTTCCTCATACGGGATCGCATAGATAAGTTCATGCTTTTGCTTCAGGCTCGCCTTGAGAGATTGCAATATTTGCTGCTGCAGGTGAAGAGGGACTCTGTTGACAACGATAGAGAGAATGCTGCAACCTTTTTCTTCGAACGCTTCCACTGCAAATTGGCAAGATTTGACAACCCCCTCGACAGAACCTTGATGGGCGTTGGCTAACAACAATACCGGACAACCCAGGTTGTTGGCAATCTCCACATTAAGATCAATCTCAAAGGCAGCAGAATCGCTCTCGTAGTCAGTACCCAGACAGAGGACAAAATCGTATTCACTCTCAAGCTCCTTGTATTTATCAAGAATACCTTCCAAAAGTTTGTCATTCTTTTTCTCGGAAACCAGGGTTCTCGCCTCCTCCAAGGTATAAGCATAGAGACGATCAAAGGGGATATCGATTTTGTAATGCATCTTGATCAGGCGCAGGACTTGATCAACGCCGTCCTTATCCTGCCGAACATTGATGATAGGCCGAAAAAAAGCCACCTTAACCAAGTTGCGAACAAGAAACTCCATAACCCCCAGAGTGACCAGGGATAACCCGCTTTTTGGTTCAAGTGCGGTAATGTAGAGGTTTTTTGACATAGTCTATAACGTTTATCTCCGGCCTATATCCGTAATTGGCGGTGCACCGCTTCAATGGTGTAGTTCTACGGCGAAAATCTTACTTATCCTCAATAACTGCTCATAAAATTCCAGGTCTTGACCTGGGTCAAGGCAAGAAGACTCTTCCCTGGTAGTCTGTCATATAAGACTCGCAACCGGTTTTGAAATCAACAGGGAAAGAAGGAGGCCTGCTATGAAAAAATATGCAGCCAAAGGAATCAAGAGCATCATCGCGAAATACCCCGGAAAACTTGAGCAGCAGATAAGGTGACAGAGCTTGCCTGCACGCCTTATACGTGCAGAAGGTTAGAAATCATGACAGAAGGAGATGAAGATCATGTGCGAAAGTTATCATGTGCAATGCCGATGCGGCAGGAAGAGTGCGGAGATATTTTTTGGCAAGATGCTTCTTGATGAATCATCCGTTACCGCCCTTTTCTGTCCGGAATGCAGCAAGGGGTATGAAAATATCCGGCCCGAGATGGTTTGGGATAACGATTGGATCCTCGAGCTGGATATGGATATCATCAGAAGCCATGCATCCACCTTTGGCGTGGAAGCAGATCAGCTGACTGCGAGCTGGGTCTTCGACAGAGGCTATGTAACCTGGGTGGGTGTTACTCCCGACGACACCGCCACACGCAACAGGGAACGGCAGGAAATTCAGGCCCTGGCCAAAACCGACCTGCTCGCCTACCTGAAGGCCATGAAGGAGTGGGGCATCAACCGGGAAAAACGCTTTATCGGCGAAGGCTGGCGGAAGATGCAGTAACCGTGCACAGCGGCTTGCTTCCTTGCCAACCTGAGTGGTGTAAAGCGGGTGATTGCCTCAAACCAGGTCTCACCTTATACTTTGCTGTATACTGGCAGCACGTGGTGTTGCCTGTCCTCCACCTGACTTCATCATGCGCGAACAGAAACTCAATTGCTGGGAGTTCAAAAAGTGCGGAAGAGAACGGGACGGCAAGAACGTTCAGGAGATGGGGGTTTGTCCCGCTGCCCATGACGATTCCTTTGACGGTATAAACAGCGGCAGGCATGGTGGTAGAATATGTTGGGCTGTGGCAGGAACCTTCTGTGAAGGCAAAAAACAGGGGGGCTTTCACGTCAAGCGGGAATCATGCGTACAGTGCGATTTTTTCCAATTGGTTACCCGGCAGGAAGGGGCAAGCGATGGGCCTACCAAGCTGCTAAAGTTCCTGGCTGGTACCAACGACGCTTCTTTCCTCGGAGAGTTGACCTACAGATTTGTGAGGGCCGGCGAACGTTTTCTGGTGCAGGGAGCCGTTGAGGATACGGCCTATATTATCCAGGAAGGAACCTGCCTGACGGTTGTGGAAAAGAACGGCGCTCTTCATCCGGCCGGTCATAGCAGCCGCGGCGATATTGTCGGCATCCGCGGGCTTTTTACCGGTGAACCGCGCGAGGCGCATGTCGAAGCGGAAACGGACATGCATCTCTGGGTACTCAAAAAGCACCAGATCGACAATATCTCCCAGCATAACCCGGAACTTCTCGCCCTGGTCACGGAAATAGTGGCGAGTCAGTTTGACTCGAAGGGGCCGGTTGCCGATAGAAAAATCGGCAAATATATCGCAACCGAAATCATCGGCAGAGGGGCCTACTCGATTGTTTACAAGGCAGTTCACCGTGATCTGAAAATGGTGGTCGCCATCAAAATGATGCGCCACAACATGGTTGTCGATTCCGGTTTTCTTTTAAATTTTCGTAAAGAGGCGCAGATAATCGCTTCACTCAACCATGAGAGCATTCTGAAGGTCTACGATTTTGAAGAACGTTATAAAACCGTTTTTATCATTACGGAATTTCTCGCAGGCGAATCGTTGCGCAACCTTCTTGTGCGCCTCGGCAAGATTCCCCAGCTTCTGGCGGTGAAGTACCTCCGGCAAATCTGCAGCGGTCTGGCGTATGCCCATGAGAAGGGGATCATCCATCGGGATATTCATGCCGACAATATTATGGTTCTGCCTGATGATCGCATCAAGATCCTGGACTTCGGTCTGGCATGTCCGATCGGCACGGAAGATGAGCAGATCGGCGGGACCCTTGCATATCAGGCGCCCGAGCTGCTCGAAGGAGGTCAGGCCGATCGCCAGAGTGACATATACGCCTTGGGAATTACCGCCTTTGAACTCATCACAGGGAAAATTCCGTTCGCCGCTCATGAGATAATGGAAATATTTCAGAGCAATAACCAACGAGTGATCCCTGACCCGTCACATTTTGTGCCCGGAATTTTTCCGGAATTAAAGCGGTTTATCATAAAAGCGTCTCATCATCAAAAGGCGGAACGTTATCAGGACATCTCTGAGGCCCTTAGGGATCTGGCGCCGTTACCCGACCAGCACCTGACGGCCATGTCTCGGGAAGAACAGCAGAACAGTGCGACTATAACGTTCAGGTATACAGAGAAACAACGCGAAGATTTCAACAGATTAATGAGGGAGTTCAGTCGTCGGTCAAGTGAACTGGATATCGAATTCGATGTCTTCAAAAACCAGGATCAATAGAATCGAGACGAACCCCCTAAAGAGGGATAAGTACCTTCACGAAATTCATTCTTAAAAGACAAGAAAATGAATTTCTAAGGGTAACTAAAAAATACTGCCTCAATCACACAACAATGCAAAAGCTAAAAGTAAACTGCTGGGAGTACAAGAAATGCGGCCGTGAACCTGGTGGCCGCAACGCCGATAAGGACGGCGTGTGTCCGGCGGCAGCGGATGACACTTTCAACACCTTCAACAACGGAATCAATGCCGGCAGATCCTGCTGGCTCGTTGCCGGCACTTTCTGCGACCACAAAATAATGGGTACTTTTGCCGAGAAGATCGATACGTGCAAGAATTGCAGCTTTTATAAAAAAGTGCAGGAGGAGGAACATGCCTTCGATACGGCCGAGGGGGATATCACCCTTCATGCAGCGACGCATATCGGCTACGTAAAAAAAGCCAATGAAGACCGCTACTACGTTAAACGATTTCATGACAATACATTGCTCTTTGCAGTAGCCGATGGGCTGGGGGGGCAGGCTGCCGGTGATTATGCCGCGGAAATACTACGAGGCAAACTTGCCAACCTGCCACTCATTCCGGAGGGAAAGGAACAAGAAGTGCTCGCCGCCCTTGCAGTTGACACCGACCGATTCATTCTCGAGGCCGGTGCAAAGGATGAGCAGCTTGAGGGAATGGGAACCACCCTCCTCTGCGTCTTCATCCGTGACGGTCTGGCAAGCTGGGTTCATGTCGGCGACAGCCGGCTGTCCGTTTATAGAAAAGGAGTGCTCAATCAGCTGACCCAGGACCAGAATCTGGCGCGATACCTGGTCGAGGAGGGCGAGATCGCGCCTGAGGAAGTTGCCGATCATTACTCACGAAACATACTCGATCAGGCATTGGGCAGTGCCATGGACAAGCCCGAGACAGGTTCAGTCAAACTTGAACGCGGCGATATTCTAATGCTCTCGACCGATGGGTTTCACAATCTGGTGCTGCCGGGTCAAATTGTTTCGGTGCTGCAGGATTCGACGGAGTTGGAATCAACTGCCAATTCTCTCATCAAGATCGCTTTGAAAAGAGGAGGGATGGATAATATCACCCTGATCATGGCCAAATATTTCCCGGACTGAGTTGTAGAGAAGCAGCAAAGCCCATTTTCGCTATCCTTGTGGATAGTGAAAATGGATAGAAATAGGCTCTCTTGCCTGGATACTATGAAATATCCAATAATATCAACAATTTGGTGGAGGCGGCGGGAGTCGAACCTACGCCAATACCATTTTTTTCCTTTAATTACAATCCATTACATATTAGCTGAACAACATACGAACAACATTTTCTGAACAACACACTGCAAAATCAAAGTCTCGCCTGTCTCATAACAAGAGTTATTCGATCCAATTTTACCGCATTGGTCAAAGTTAGGATACAGAAATTTTTGTCAGTCGAAAAACTCCACCAGGTACTGATAATTCAATGGTTAAAATGGGAATCGAACCGAGATCCCATTCAGCTGGACTGTTCCTATTGTAAATATTCCAACAATCATTGTAATTCCTAATAGTTATAAGGACGACTAGGTAGTCGAACCCGAGATCCTGCAATATTTCTATTTAATTTCAATAGGTTGAAAATGAGCGCCCCAGTTCCGCCCCAATCGTAGTCTCCAGATAGCTAGATTTTGGCTTGTTTGGCTATCGGCATTTCATCCCAAATCCTACTCTCCAGAAGTCTTCCAGCCTTCTTTTTGTTGGTTCCTCCCCACTGCTTAAAAAAGAATGGGACCCCTTTCGCCAGACATTGATCTCGGATATCAAGAACCCATTCTTCTCTCATTTTCCGAGCGCCTGGTCCTGACTCACCGCCAACGATAACCCAGTCGATACCATCCAAGTTGACATTGGGGATAGGACAGAGCAACGGCTCGATTGAGAGAAATCTGACAGAGGCAGGAACTGTCCTCAAGCAATCTATCCTGGAGACATTGTTGCTGTCCTCAACGGTAACACCCATCCAAACATTTTCAGGCCATGGTAGCGATGGTGCCAGCTGCTGGAGGCGATCCCCTCTCTTTGTTAACAACTGATACTGGTGTTGATCGGCTTTCTGCATTACCTGGAACACACTTTGAATAAACTCATCGGGGACGTCCTTGTGAAACAGGTCCCCCATTGAATTTACAAAGATCTTTCTGGGTTTTTTCCAATGCAATGGAATATCCAGAGCATGCTTATGACATATTATATCAAAACCGTTTCGATAATTTTTCTGTCCCATCGCCTTGAGCCTTTTCGCCATTCTCTCAGCGTAGCAGTTGAGGCAACCAGCGCTTATCTTCGTGCAGCCTGTGACTGGATTCCAAGTTGCTTCAGTCCATTCAATTTTTGAAATGCTCATGTCAGTCCTTATAATAATTTTCTTTTTGGTCCTTTCGGCATCACTCGAATCAGATTCCATTTTGTAATTGTCACTGTCCCTCCTCCGATGTGGCCACATGTCATTTATTTCACCGAACCGGGGAATCTGTATGTCTAGTTGAGCCTTAAATTGTCTACAATGCTATTCGATTCTGCCCACCTCCTTTCCCCCTAAGTCGTTCTTAATATTTCAACGTAATATTGAATTCTTTATCTGATATTTTGAAAGACGATTGCTTTAATCAATCCTACCCTTTTTTGTTTTTTTGATATATTCTGCCTGAGCAGCTGCTTTAGCGCATTTTTGTGAACAGAATATTTTCTCCCTTCTTGTTACTTGAAAAAAAAGCGTGCCACATTTTTCGCATATTTTGAGCCTCCCCTTTGGGATTCCATGCAATAAGTAGGATAATATTTCAAAAAATAGAGAAATTATAATCTCACAATCTGCTGTAATATCATACTCTTTTTCGGAATTGAAATTAGACGGCAAAAATCTTGTTTCATATTCATTTGTAGCAGGGTTTATAACAATTCGTGCTGTTCCATTAAATGATAACAATTCATCGCTTTCTAATTTCCTTTTTATTTCTTCAAACTTTTCGATTAAACTGAATTGAAGAATTGTGAAATATTTTCTAAGTGCTATATAACCCGATTCTGATTTAATCCTTTTGTATACATCACTTATATTAAATAGACTAAACACCCCATCACCAACATGATCAAACACCACTTTCATTTTATGATTGAGTACTACTTCATCCAACTCTTCATCTGATATTGAAATTAAGTCGATATTTATAAAATCCTTCAGATAGTCAAACAACTCTAACCTGTGCATTATCGCAGCCATTTCGGACTCTGTAAATTTTCTGTCCTCTGACATCGTCGTTGGCGCCCCTCCTTATTGCAGTAATCTCTACAAGGTATCCATCTCCAACCGGGATCGTTTTGTGTGCTTACTCCTAGAAGATATGAGAATGCCTCTAGCACTCCTACAGGAGACGAGTTGTTTCCTCTCACGCAGAATTACACAGCAGCAATAATCTCCACAGTAACATCAGTCCTCATTGCTCCTCGCAAGGGTCACGATCCCAAACATTTGTGATGGCACAATACCGTACTCCAGATATGCATGTCAACAATTATGCACTTTTTGTGTTGATTAATGATACGTTATATGCTTTATTATATCATTTATACCAATATGGAGATACACAATGTGCTATTTTTACATATTCTGGCATGAGAAAAGTGCTCACCCACCTTAGAACTGTACCCTTCAATCTGGCACAGATTATAAGAGTTTCCTTCTTATTTTTGATTTCGGGATACTATGAATAACTATTTATTTTTAAGGGAGAAAAAGACATGGCTAAACGTAAAAAGAGAATGAAAATTAATTCAGTTCGTCTGTATAGAGTTTCCGCATTTTACAAAAGCGATCAACTAGAAGGTTTAGGGATTGTACTTGAGAAAATTTCTCAAAACGTCGAAAGAATGCTTGTTGACCTTATGGGGAAATATGAAGCTGAATGGGAATCTGCAGAAAATGAGAAACGTAAGGAAATTGTTGAACATTATTTTGGTCAATTAAACCATTTTGCAAAAATGAGAGCAGAGGGAAAGGAAAATGACAGAACTCCAGAAGAAAGCATTATCTGTATACTGAATATAATTTTTTTGGAACAACATGGGTTTCTCAAGTCAGATGAGTATAATGGTGGCCAATTACTTTATGGGGCCAGCTAGCCATTTGCGTTCGTTAACTCCAGATCTGGCAAGTACCAATTCTCACAAGGTGTTTGTCAGATCAATTTCCTCAGCAGATCCAGACCTTGGAATCACGACACCTACTCGCACCCAAATTTCCCCAAAGGGAACCCCTCAGCAGCAGCGCCACGCTACACCCTAATCTTTTAAATGGCTTCTCAGGAATTATTCTTGTCCGCACCTTCTTCGAAGAACATTAGTACCAATCTAATTAATTTTATTTGCGAAATTTCATGTTCCCATGCTAGGGTGAGCAGTGCTAAAGAAAAGCCATAATTTCTCAAGAGAAAAACTGCCCTAGGGCTGTTTAAATTAAGGAACGTAGGCAGCAGCTATCCTTACTTTTTAAAACGTTGGCTCTTTTTCACTGGAGGGGACCATGCCCGAAATCTCTTTGACAGACTTTGTAGACTTCACTTCAGCGAGTGGTACTTCCAAGCTCTCCAAGCTAAAGCAGTTTAAGAGCCGACCTGAATACGAACCAGCTTTTGATTTTTACAAGAAAGCTCGAGAGGGTATCATCGCGTGCCATCAGGTAGGCGATCCAAGGTCCCAGCTTGCTTCACATATTGGCAAAGTGACTGATCCGAAAAAAATTGAGCATTTTTCCGCCATCATACAAGGTTACAAACGGTGGTGGGGAAGAAAGAATCTGACCTGGTTCGATCCAAGCCGTACCGTCTATTCGGAGAGTGGAGTCGACATCAGGATCAACCCCGAACTGGGCCTTGAAATTGATGGTGTGCCTCATCTTGCTAAGCTTTACTTTAAGTCTGATAAGCTTTCGAAGATAAGAGTTGAAGTGATTACCCATCTTATGGAGAAAACACTCCGACCAATGGTATCGCCAGGAACTCAAATGAGCATTATCGATGCACGAAACTCTAAATTGATCACTTCTACCGTTCCAATTGAGGGTCTGGATGCAATGCTAGCAGGAGAGATGGCCTATATCTCTGCAGTGTGGTCGAATATCTGAATACTATGCATATT
>MGTI01000090.1:0-12968 GCA_001799365.1 Desulfobacterales bacterium GWB2_56_26
CCGTTTGAGATGATGCACCGCGGGTTCGACGATACTATCCATCAGCTGCAGCAGACCAACGCGACGCTCGAGCAACGGGTGGAGGAGAGGACCCGGGCCCTGCGCGAGAGCCAGCGCGACACCGCCGACCTGGCCCGGCTCTATCTCATCCTCAGCAGTATCAACTCGGCCATTGTCCGGTTGCAGGACCGCGAGGAACTGTTCAAGGAAGCGTGCCGGATCGCCGTCAATCAGGGCGGCTATCCGGTTGCCTGGGTCAGCACCCGCAATTCCGAGACCGTTTCCGATACCTGGTGCCATCTTGCCGGCGGCGATCCGACCTGCCGGACCACCCCCATCGACTCGATCAGCGAAGAGATCGGCAGATCCATCGAGAAGGTCTATGAGGAGGGCCTGCCGGTTGTCCGTCACCGGGACGAAGAAAATCAGGTGACCTTTAACGGCAATGCCGTGGCCTATGCCGCTTATGGTCTCCTGCCTCTGAAAGTCGAAGGTAAGATAAGCGGAGTCCTTGTCCTCTTCTCCGCCGAACCCGACGCCTTCAAACCCGATGAGATGCGGCTGCTCACGGAAATGGCGGGCGACCTCTCCTTTGCCCTGGAGCATATCAAGAAAGGCGAGCAGCTCAACTATCTGGCCTATTACGATCTGCTGACCGGCCTGCCCAACCGGAGTCTTCTGCTGGAACAGTTGCCGCTGCAGCTGCAGTCGGCCGAACGGGCGGGGAGGATCGTCGTTCTGCTGCTGGTCGATCTGGTACATTTCTCCGATGTCGGCGATACCTATGGCCGTCACGTGGGCGACGAACTCTTGAAACAGATCGCCAGGCGCTTCGGCGAATCCCGCAACTGCGAGATCGTGGCGAGGCTGGGGGCCGAGAAGTTTGCCCTGTCGTTCACCAATACCAATGAACCCGATCTGGTCGCCCACCTCCTGGAGCAGGAGGTTTTCAGCACCTTCGCCAAACCTTTCCAGGTCGGCGATACCGAGGCCCACATCGCCGTCAAGGTCGGCATCTCCCTCTTCCCCGCCGACGCAGACGACGCCGATACCCTCTACAAATACGCCGAAATCGCCCTGAAAAGGGCTCATAGGAAAGACGAACCCTATTTGCTGTACGATGCGGCGATGAACGAACGGATTATCCACTCGGTCACCATGCAGGCCAAGTTGCGCAAGGCCATCGAGCGGGGTTCCCTGGACGTGCACTACCAGCCGAAGGTTTCGGCTGCGAACGGCCGGCTGATGGGCCTGGAGGCCCTGTTGCGCTATACCGATCCCGAGACCGGTATCGTCATGCCGGGCGGTTTCATTCCTCTTCTGGAGGAGACCGGCATGATCATCGTCATCGGCGATTGGGTTATGCGGCGGGCGGCGGAAGATCTCCACCGGTGGCGCCGGCTGCATCTCAATCCGCCGCGGGTTGCGGTCAATGTGTCGCCGATTCAGCTGCGGCAGAAGAACTTCATCCCGTCCCTGCGGCAGATCCTGCAGGATACGGGCGGTCTCAGCGACGGGTTGGATATGGAGATCACCGAAAGCGCGGTGATGACGGAAGTCAAGATGAATATTCCCAAGCTGGAGGCTGTCCGGGAGATGGGCTTTCACATCGCCATCGACGACTTCGGGACCGGCTATTCCTCGCTCAGCTATCTCAGTCAGCTGCCGGTCAATGCCCTCAAGATCGACCGGTCTTTCATCGTCGAGATGACCGAACGCCCCAATAGCCTGGCCATCGTCACCGCCATCATCACCCTTGCCCATTCCTTAGGTCTCGAAGTGGTGGCGGAAGGGGTGGAGCTGGAGGAACAGGCCAAGCTGCTGCGGCTCCTGCGCTGCGAACTCATCCAGGGCAATCTCTACAGCCGGCCGCTGCCGGCGAGCGAGGTTGTGCACCTTTTCAACCTGGACCGGATTCCGGAATCAGAGGACAGAAGTCAGAGGACAGAGGGCAGATAGTTGGTCGCCGAAGGCGATAATTATTTCCCGGCTCCTTTACAACGCTCCCTGACCAGCTTTTGTTTCAGGTCCCAGAGGGATCTGGTGAGCGAAATATGATAGAGATGGGGGTTGACCAGCCGTTTCACCCCGTCGTCGAGACAGGCGAGGTCGTGCTCCCGGCGGCTGCGCATGGTATCGAGGGTGTCGGCAAGCGGAGAGGCGGGGCCGGACTGGGGAAGGTCGATGTTCAGCCGCTCGATGCGGTTGAGATCCTCCCGGTGCAGGGTGCGCTGGATCTGGAAGTCAACCGGATGGTGGAGGTGGATTTCGGCTGCCTGGTCTAGCCGTTCATCCTCCATGGCGAGGACGTCGCATGTTGCCTTCTCTCGTTTGTCGTACAGCCGCCAGATGTTTTTCGTCCCAGGATTGATGGTCTTGCCGGGGGTCTCCGAGATCTTGATGGCCGGCTTCCACTCGGTGCCGTCTTTTACCGCGGTCAGTTTGTAGACGCCGTCCAGCGCCGGGGCGCCCTGGCTGGTGATGAGCGCGGTGCCGACGCCAAAGACCAGGCGATTTACGACATCCGTCGGCTCCAGCCCGAGTTTCGGCGCCTCGGTGCGGATCTGGCTGAGAATCTGCCAGATGACCATTTCATCCAGCTGGTTGGAGAGGACGATGTTGGTGTCGGTGAAACCCGTCCGGTTCATGGCAAGGGCAGCCTGCAGGGCGAGATGGGCCAAGTCCCCTGAATCGAGGCGGATGCCCACCGGCCGGTGGCCCTTCGCGCGCAGTTCCTCGAAGACCGTGATGGCGTTGGGGATGCCGCTCTCTAAAGTGTTTACGGTGTCGACCAGCAACAGGCAGTCGTCCGGATAGATTTCGGCATAGGCCCGGAAGGCCCCGATTTCCCCTGCCCCGAGCGCCCCGAAGGCCTGGACCATCGAGTGGGCATGGGTGCCCTTGGGATCGATTCCCAGGGCGTGGGAGATGCCGACATTGCTGGAGGCGTCGACCCCGCCGACCAGCGCCCCGCGGACCCCGGCATTGCCGCCGTACCCTTGCGCCCGCCGCAGGCCGAATTCGAGGATCGGCCGGCCGGCCGCCGCCTGATGCATTCGGGAGGCCTTGGTGGCGATGAGGGTCTGGTAGTTTATGTGGTTGAGAAGCGGCGTCTCAAGGATCTGGGCCATGGCCATCGGCCCCTGAACGGTAAGGAGCGGCACGGTGGGGTGGGCGACCCGGCCTTCCTGCAACCCCGTGATCCGGATTCTCCCGAAATGGCCTTCATCAAGGAGCCAGTCGAGAAAATCCCGGTGAAACAAGGGCTTGCCGCTGCGGCCGGTTTGTCGCCTCAGGTAAGCGATTTCGTGCTCGGTGAAGCGCTCCTCGGCCATCCATTCCAGCAGGCTGCCCGTGCCCGCAAGGACCGTGTAGCCTGCCTGATGGGAGCCGTAGGACGGGTTGTTGCGGTAAAAATACTCGAACTGGGCATCCATGTTGTGCAGCCCCTGGCGGAAATAGAGCTGGGCCATGGTCAGCTGGTACTGGTCCGTCATCAGGATGCCTTCGCTCAACTGCCGGTGCGCGCGTCTCATTGCCTTTCTTCCTTTCTGGAGTTGAAAAATTCCTGGCTCGACGTTACCCGGCCGCCGGCGGCGACAATCTTCGCGAGAGCCATTTGGCAGTCGCCTGGCCGGACGTCCACGCCCCGGCAGCAGTCCTCGATGACTGTGACCCGGTACCCCAGTTCCAATGCGTCCAGCGAACTGAAAAGGACGCAGTAATCGGTGGCAAGTCCCGCGAGATAGAGTTCGGTAACCCCGGCATCCTGCAGATAGGCATGGAGACCGGTCTGCTGCAGCCGGGCGTTGTCGAAGAAGGTGCTGTAGCTGTCGATTTCCGGGTCGATGCCCTTATAGACCACCTGCCGGATGAGACCGCTTTCCAGGGCCGGATGAAACTCCGCCCCCCATGTTCCCTGGATGCAGTGATCGGGCCAGAGGATCTGCGGTCCGTACGGTGTGTCCGTTGTCGTGTAAACCTCTTTGCCGTAGCGGCTGGCGAAGCTGATATGGCCCGGCGGATGCCAGTCCTTGGTGGCGGCCACCTTCTGGAAGAGCTGCGTGTGCATAAGCCGGTTGATCGCCGGTACGATCCGATCGCCCTCGGGCACCGGCAAGGCGCCGCCGGGGCAGAAATCGTTCTGAATATCCACAAGCAGCAGGGCGTTCTTCATATGATCCCTCCTCTGCCAACACTCAGGCAAATGATAAGGTCGAAATTCCTAACCCTTTTAAGAAAACAGATAACACCGAGGATCTCAGCTGTAAACCATAAAGCCAGCCCCCTTTCGGAAAGCGGTTCCGTGCTTATGGTCTGCCTGTTGGAAGCGTCAACTCCTCGGGTTATTCAGTGAGGGGGGCGACGTATTAACAGTGAAAAATGTTTGTCGAAAGCAGCCTTCGACAATTGATCATATATGAGGTTATCATGCAGACATTCATGCCGCAGAAGATGCTGCCCGATGTCGTTTCCGTGCCCGAAGCCGCCAGGTACCTCGGGATTGGAAAACAGGAGGTCTACCGGCTCCTGGAATTCGGTGAGTTACGGGCGAAGAGGGAGAACGGCAAGATCCTGATCGACCCCACCAGTATCTACGAACTGTGCAACAGGGGCAAGATGCACTGATGCTTTCAAGCGTAATCGCTTTGAGATAGAACAAAAATGGCCATTTGCCCGTTCGGTTCCCGAATGAACAATGGCCATTTTTCTGACGCCCCGCGGCGTTTGGTCGAGGGTGTCGACGGTGAGTCTTCGGAGGGATCAACCGCCGATATCGTAGTCGAAGGCCACCCCCGCGGCATCGTTGTATTTGGTGCCTAATTCGGAAAATTTCGTCCGTATTTCCTCTTGTTCGGGCTGCCACTCGGTCGGGCACTCCCGCCGCAGTTTATCTATCCGCTCTTCCAGTTCGGCCATGACGATATGGAGGCCGTTTACCTGTTCGTACATCCGCTGCTTGTTGCCGGTCTCCAGCTGGTCCATGCGGTTCATCACATCGTACAATTTTGCTTTCCACATGGTGAGTTCGATATCAACACCTTTGCAATAATCTGAGAGTTCCATGAATCATTCCTCCATACAAAAATTGATACGGATGGGAAAACTTTCCAGCCCTTTTGCCATGCTGGATATGTGAGAGATCTGTTTTCCCCTGCATATTCAGGCCGCAAGTGCCGAAAGAGATGGTCCTGCAGTCATTTCGGCAGGTGTTCGGCCATTTTCCCTGGGGGTGCTCCTGATCGGTTAACCTCCAAAGAAGCGAGGATCGTGAAGATCAAGGTTCAAGCGAAAAACGCTGCAATGCTGTGTGGAACCTTTGGAGGGTACTATAAGCTGTCCGCTTCTTAAGGCAAGTTTGGGCTCGACGATCCCATCATGATTTGCACTTGACTTTGCCTGGCCCCATCCATACTAAAAAGGAAGGACCATCCACCGGGGAAGCCGTGCCCTCCGGATTCCCCTGACACTCTCCTCCACTCTCGTCGGGGTGCACCATGAATACTAAGCCACTCAGTCACTGCCCGGGTTTTGAGCGATTTCGGGATTTAAAGTCGTTTCTCTGCAGATGCCAACGTTGCGGTGCGGAACTGGAGATCTTCTCCGACGAATTCAACCGCCCGCACACCTGCAAAAGCTGCCATGAGCAGATTGATTTTACCAAGTGTACATATGAAGGTGGCGGCACCGATCCGTCACCCAGATAGTGCCTGTCCAGAAATGGCTATGTCCTAACTCTTCGTTGCTCTAAAAAGGTTGGATGCAATATGACGGTCTCGGGACCGTTCCTTTGGAAATGTACTGCAAATGGAGGCCGACGGATGACGCTTCGAGATCAGCCACAGAAAAAATCCATCGATCCCGAATCCCTGGCAAAAATGGTGCAGGTTGCCGGCACGGTGAGGCATCTTTTTGTCGCAACGGTCAACGAACAGGGCACTCCCCATCTGGCCACAGCGGAACACATCACCCTGGAAGATTGGGACCTTGTCACCATTACCGCCTGGTTCTGTCCCCAGACCGCCAAGAATGTCCAGACCAATCCGGCCATTTCGGTGGTTGTCTGGGATCGCGACAGGGACCTGGGTTTTCAGGTGATAGGGGAGGTGGAACAGGTGGCCGAAGTGACCATGCCGAATGGCTATATCCCGGGGGAGACCGTTGTTTACCCGCAGATTGAAAGAAAGCTGATTGTCCGGGTCCGGGAAATCCTCAAGTTCGGTCAGGCCATGCACAGCGACGCCGAAGGCTTGTAAGGATCGGGCCGGGTTGGGGTACCCGAAAAAGAAGGCAGTGAGGTAGGCCTGGACAAGGCGGACGGAGGATTCCGCCGCCTTGTCTCTTCGCCTGACTACTTCTCCGCCATCTTGGCGCAGGCCGCCATGGCGCCTTTTTCTATTTCTTCCGGCGTCAGGTCTTTGACGTGGGTGGCGAAACTCCAGCTGTAGCCGAAGGGATCCTGGACGGTGCCCATCCGGTCGCCCCAGAACATGTCCGAAACAGGCATCCGCACTTCGGCGCCTGCCTTGACTGCAGTCTCAAAGGCTTTGTCCACATCGTTCACATAGACATAAAAACTGACGGGGGAGTCGCCCAGGGTCTCGGCGCTTTGGCAGGGGTATTGCGGGTTTTCTTCGCCCATCATGACGATCGAGCTGCCGATCTTGATCTCGGCGTGCATCACTCCTTTGCCGTCCGGTCCTGGCATGACGCAACGCTCTTCGGCGCCGAAGGCCTTCTTGTAGAATTCTATGGCCTTGCGGGCGTCCTTGTATACGAACATCGGAGTAAGGGTTTGATATCCCTCAGGGATTGGCTGAGTCATAATAAACCTCCTGGCTTATGGAATACACCTGTTGTTTTCCGTGTGGATTTTGAGATAGCGGCGGTTTCCTTTCGGGTCAACCGCTATTTTTAACTGTAGTCTCAATGAGGGGGAAAGCAACGGGGCATCACAAAAATGGTGGCGGTGGGGAAACAGGAGAGAAACTGAGCATCATGGATCAATAATCCCATTTGAACTGAAGACCGGCTTTGTTGTCGATTTCATTGCTCTCGCTGGTGGCCTTGAGGTGGGGGGTGAGTTCGATCTCGACTTCGATGCCGCTGGTATCGGACGTCGCTCCCCGCTTGGTGCCCACATAGACACCCTCGGTCAGGTATTTGCCGACCTCGACCGAAGGGCCATTCTCGCCACCCTCGACTCGCAGCACATCCACGCGAAGAATCTTGCGGAAGGTGCCCATGATGTCGAAGCCCTCGGTCGTACCGGTCAGTTCTGCGGCAACGCCGGCAAGCTGCACGGCCTCGTAGGGGCTGAGCCTGCCCTGGGACTTGCCGAACACGATGCGCGACAGGATTTCCTCCTGGGGCAGCTGGGGTTCCGAGGATAACGTCAGCTTGGTCTTGCTGGCTGTGCCGGACAGGTTCGCCTTCACCTCAAGATCGCCTGCGGTATGGACCCCGACGATATCGAGCTGCGGATCGGGCGGCTGTCCGCCGAGAAAGATTATTTTGGAGTCGCGGATGGCAAAGGTGGTGCCGATCACCTCGAGCTGCCCGCGTCGGGCCTGCAGTTGGCCGACGAGCTTGGGACTGTCGGCTGGACCGGTGATATCGAGATGTCCCTCCCATTCGGAGTCGAGACCCTTGCCGCGGACGAAGAGGCGTCCGGGAATTTCCACCGTGACCTGCAGTTCTGCGGCAAAACTCTCCGGTTCCTCCTGCTTTGGCTCAACCTGTCCTTCGCTGCCCGCCGGTTCGCCCGGCTGGCGCAGGTTGTCGACTTCAAGCTGCGGCACCGAGGGGGGCAGGGCCACTGCCAGGTCGACCTCGCCCCGGTTCACCGTCACCTCGCCGGTTATCGCTGCCTTCCGGTCGTCGCCGGCGAGGCTCAGGTCGATGTCGCCAAAGAGCTGCAGCTCATCCATGCGGGTGACCGCCATATCCCGCATGGCCAGTGTCGCGCGGTAGGCAAGAGGAGGGTGGGTGGCTATTTCGATTTCCGCGGTGCCGGTCAAGGTGCCTTTGCCGCCGTCATCCGCGGCTATCTCGGTGATATGCACGCCGCGCGGATCGAGTCGGCCGTCGATCCGGATATTTTGCAGGAGCGTGCCGAACTGCAGATGTTCGTAGCGGCCGTCCGCAAGTTGCACCGTGCCCTCCAGGTTCGGTTCGGCCTGGCTGCCCGACAGGACGGCAGCCAGCTTGAGCCGTCCGGAGAGGCTGTGGTCGGGGAGGGGCACATAGGGCCAGAATTGGGCGATCTCGCCGTCGACGTCTGCCTGCACGGTAAGCGGCGCCCGGGGGTCAAGATCGAATCGCCCGTCGAGCAGCGATACAACAAGCGGCAGGCCGGCCCGGGCCGTGAGAATCTGCAGCTCCGGCCCTCCCGCCGACAGACTTCCGTCCAGCCGGCCCTGATTGAGATTCGCGTCGAGCTGCAGAGCGAGCGGCGGGGTCTGGCCGCCCTCTGTAATCCGGGCAATTTGCGCAAGCCGGATCTCGCCGACGGAGGCCGAGAGCCCAGCCCGCGCCGCCTTCCCCGCCTGTTCGTTCCAGTTGGCTGAAAGGGAGAGGATCCCCGTCAGCCCCTGCCGGGTAAACATCTCGTCCCATGGGCCCAGGGCGATGCTGGAAAGTTCGGCCGTGGCCGAAATCTCCCGGTCGGGAATAAAGGAAAACGTGCCGTCAAGACCTCCCGCGCCGATTGCCAGGGCGGCGGTGCCGTCGACTGCGCCGGCTGCAGTCCTGTTGAGCTGCAGAGGCCTGCGCAAAGCGATCTTTTCCGTGCCGATGCCGGCGGTGAGGCGGCTGACTTTCACTTTCACATCCTCGGCAAGAGTCATGTCGGCTGTGGCCGACAGGGTAACCGGCAACGACTCGTGCGTCTGGCTTGCCTGGAGTTGACCGGCCGTCGAAAGCGTCGCCCGCAGGCCGGAGAGAGGTCCTCGCAGCGCCGCCTGCAGCTTGTCCAGGGTAGCCTGGCCGTAGGCGATTTTCGTTCCTGTCAGCTGCAGCTCGACCGCCGGCTCGCCGAAGGCATCGGCAACATGGCCGCGTAGGGTCAGGCGATCGAGCCCATTCTGGTCCGCGCCGCTGCCGCCGGCCAGCCGCAACCCCCTGGCGGTAGCGTCGATGGCGATTCGTTGGTTCTTTTCCTCGGGCAGGAAGTCGATTTTGCCGGTGACCTGCCCCGCGGCGACGGGCGGTGCCCAATCCCGCAGCATTGCCGCGTCGAGCCGGGTGAGGTTGATGGTGCCGCGCATCGGCGGTTCATAGCCCGGCAACTCGAGTCCACCCGCGAGTTCGAGCATGTCTCCTTTCAGTGTAAGACCAGTAAGCTGAAGCCGGTCGGGCGGCAGGACCACATCGGCGGTCAGTCGGTACGGCTTTTCCCTGAGTGTAAAATCCGCCCTGTTAAGAAGGGACAGGACTGCCTCCTCCGACCACTCCATGGTGGAGGCTATCTCGATCTTGTCGAACCGTTCGCCTGATTCGATAGTCGGCACAGCAAGGTCGATCTCGCCCGCCGGGGCGCCCACCGGCCCGTCCAGCTGAACGGCCAGCCGGGCTGCCTGCGGCATGACGACGCCTATATCTGGGGGCAGGGCGCCGGGCAGGACGGCCAGTTCGCCGGCAGCAGCCATTCTGGTGAAGCCGTCCGTCAGCGCAAGGGAGAGGGAGCCGTCGGTCATGGCCAGATCGATCCGGTCGAGTTTAACTGTGAGATCCTGCCTGGGCGACAGTTCGAGGTGTCCGGCGAGGGCAGGTTGCGGCCCCGCCAGACGGTCGAGATCGGCCTGGCCAAGGCCCAATTCTTTTGCTGTGATTGCGAACTCGGCCCGGCCGCCGCCGGCCGGGTCCCAGGCGCCGTTTTGCACAGTCAGCCGGCCGGCCCCGCTCAGCTCCATTCCCGTGAGTGCAGAAAAAACTGCGAGATCGGCAATATCGGCGGTAACGGCCGCGGCAGTGACGGCTCCGTTATCATCCAGCCCGGCCCGCCCGGTCAGCTGCAGGCCCGCTGCCGCGATCACCACATCCTCCATGGTCATGTCGTGAAAATCCTCGGCCAGATCCGCCTTCAGGGCGAGATCCAGCCGCTCCCCGAGGATCGCCGCAAGCCCGGCCTCAGTCCAGTCGTTGCCCTGCGCCGTCCCTTGCACTTCGACGGCAAGCCGGTCGTCGCGAGCCGTGGTCCGCACGGTCAGGGAGAGCTCGCGGGTGGTGAGTACCGGCGTCGTTACCGATTGGCCTGTAACCTTAAGGTGCAGATCGGGCATCGCCAGATTGCCTTGTGCCTCGCCTTGCAGGTCAAGCCCCTGCCACCCCGCCGCATCCCCGGTAAGGCTGCTCGCCGCAGGGTCGATTCTGGCCTGCAGTCTGGCGGCCAGCCGGTTTGCCGCAAGATCGAAGTCGGCCTCGGCGGCAAGCGTCAGCAGCTCCGGTTTGGCCAGATCGAGAGTGGTCAACGTCAGCCTTTCGGCCTCCATGTCATACCGGCCGGAGAGGCCGAGATCGACCGTTCCCTGCAGCTGGGCCGGCAACTCGGCCGAGAGCTTGCCCAAGATGCCGGCCGTGCCGGAAAAGGTGAAGCCGAGCTGCCGGCGGTCGAGCGAAAGGCCGATTTCGCCGGCGAGTTCGGCAAGATCCGACGCGGCGAGCTGTAGATTGCCCCGCCATTGTTCGGCGGGCCCTTCTCCTTTCAGCGCAAGGGTCACGTCGGCCGCCTCCTCCGGCGGCAAGCCGGCCAGGGTCATGGCGATCCCGGTTCGGTGGAAGCGACCGTCTACCTCGGCGCGCAGCTCCTTTTGGTCGGCATCAAAAGCCAGATCTACAGCCAAACGGTCAAGGTCCTCCGCTCGCGGCGTGAGGTGAAGGGAAAGTTCTGCGGCCCGTTTTCCGACAGCTCCGGAGGCTTCGACGGCGTAGGAAAAACGGCGTCCGCTTTGGGGATCGACGACGACGACATCCGGCAGGTCCAGCCGTCCCAGCCGGATCGCCAGCGGCAGGGCGGGAGGTCCTTCGGCCGGTTCGTCCGGTTGTTCTTCGGGGCCGGGCTCCTGCGGGAGTGTCACCGCTAGGCTGGCGGCGGCTAGACGGTCGATCTCCACGACCCCTTGTAGCAGTGCCAGCGGTGACCATTGCAGTTCCAGTTGATTGCCTTCGACCTCAAGGCCGGTAGCGGGCATGGCCAGAGTAAGGCTGTCGATGGCCAGGCCAGTCCACAGGCTGCCGCGGATCCCGCCCACCGCCAGACGGCCTTCGATGGCCGCGGACACTGCCCGCTCAGCAGTGGGCATGGCGAGCCGCAACACCGGCCCCGTGCCGGCCGCAAGCAAAAGACCCACCGCCAGCACCAGAAAAATGACGATCCCGTACAGCAGGCGACGCAGCCAGTTGAATGCCGAGGTTTTTTTTTTCGGTTTACCGCCCGGCCCGCTCTCTTCTTCGTCTGCGGGGCTGGTGTGCATCTCGTTCATTAGCCTCCACAAGGGACTAAAAAGCCTGCCCGATACTGAGGTAAATCTGGAAGTCGTCGTCGATTTCCCTCTGATCGAGCGGAACTGCGAAGTCGAAGCGCAAGGGGCCGACGGCGGTGTAGTAGCGGAGGCCGAGGCCGGCCGCCCAGAGCAGGTCGAAATCCTCCGGCTCCTGACTCTCGAAAACATTGCCGCCTTCGATGAATGGCACCACGCCGATGGTTTCTGTCACGCGGGTGCGAAGCTCGATCCCCGCCTCCATCAGCGAGCGGCCGCCGATCGGATCGTTCTCTTCATCCAGCGGGCCAACCTTCTGATACTCATAGCCGCGGATCGATCCGCCGCCGCCCGCATAGAACCGCTTGTTGGAGGGCAGGGAGGAGCGCTCCTCGCCAAAGACCGTGCCGGCCCTGGCCCGCCCGGCCAAAACATAGCGGCGGGCCTTGTCGAGCGGCAGATAGCTTGAGCCGGTAAGGAGAAGCGTGGTGAAGCCGGCGTTGGCCCCGGCGAGGCTGGACAGCGGCGACACTGCCAGTTCCAGGCGGCTGCCGTCGGTGGGATCGAGGGGATTGCTGGTGCTGTCGCGCCGCAGCTTGCCGCGCAGGCCGCCCAGAAAAAAGTACTCGTTCGGGGAATCGGGCCCGGTCAGGTCCGAGTACTCCGCCGTCACCCCGAGGGTTGCCGCCCAATATTCCAAGAACCGCCGTTCGATCCCGACAAACCCGTCGGCCAGCTCGCCCTCGTAGGCGTCGGTAGTGAACTCCTTGCCCTGGCCGTCGGCGACCAGGTTTTGCCGGCGCCTGAGGAACTGGGGCTTGGCAAAGTCGGTCTCGAAACCGTATTGCAGCTGTGATGCCTCCAGGTGCAGCCGCAGTTTTTCCCCGGACCCGAACAGGTTGCGGTGCTCCCAGAAACCATTGGCCCCGATGCCGTCGGCGGTCGAATAGTCGATGCCTCCGCCGATTGTGCGATGCTTGCGCTCGGTAACCTCTATCTCGATGGGGATCTCGCCCTGGTCGGTTACCGCCGCCCCGGGACGGACATCGGCTGCGAGAAAAAGGTTCGATGCCGTAAGCTCCCGCCGGGTGTCTGCGACTTCTTCCGGCGAAAAGAGTTCGCCCTGCTGCCAGGTGCGATAGCCGGCGATAAAATCCGGGTCGACCTCGGTCGCCCCCTTTACCGTCACCGGACCGAAATTGGCCTTTTCTCCGGTGATGATGGCAAAGGTGACGTTCAGGGTCTTCTCCGCCGTATTGGCGGTAACGTTGCGGTCCCCCGCCCTGGCTAAGGGGTAGCCTCCCGCGCGGATGATTTCGACCGCCTGCTGTTCCGCCTGGATGATGGTCTCGGCTTCGGCCGGCTTGCCGGTCGTGAGTCCGGCCAATTTCAGCTCCGCCTCATTCATCGGCCGGCGCACGGTCAGGTCCGGGCGGACCACCTCCAGTTCGACGTGGGCGAGCAGGTAGGGCGGGCCGCTGTCGATGG
>MGTI01000090.1:12986-23359 GCA_001799365.1 Desulfobacterales bacterium GWB2_56_26
TCGAGCCGGGGGCAGGGGAAACGTCTTCGGCGCCGCTTTTCGGCCGGATGGTAAAGCTTACCTTCCCGTCGTAATAGCCGAAGGACTGGAGGACTTCGGTGAACCGCAGGACGTCCTCTTCGGCCCGCCGCTGCAGCCCGGCGAGCGTCGCCGTCGGCCGGTCCTTGAGGCGCAGGCTGGTGCTGGATTCGTGCAGGAAGTCCCGGAGACGCTTGTTGTTTTGCGCCTGGCCGGCAATGGCCAGCTCGACTTGGTAGGCGAGTCGGGGGCCGGGGGCGTCGATGGTCTCCTGTTCGATGCCATCGCCTTTGGTGAACGGCCTGGTGAGAGACGCGAACGTCTCGGCCAGAGTCGAGCAGCCGGTGAGAAACGAACTCCCCAGCAGCAGGGAAAGAACTGCCAGCCGCGTCATCAACACGATCGTCTTTTGCCGCCGTTTTCCCATTGACGCCGCCCTCCTTGACACTAGGTGAACCCCCGCATGATCTCTTGTCGTCCGGACTCAGAAAGTATGCACTTGCGGAGATTTTATCAAGCTGGTGGGACCAAACCAATGCCAGGCAATGGACGGAGTGAATAATCCGACAGACTCCTGGAAAATCCTGGTTCTGACGACGGGAACGTCAGCCGCAGTGAAAGAAATATACTTGACCGGCAAACAATAATTAATTACATTTAGGATTAATTATCAAAAAGGTTGAGTATGCCGTTACGAATGACCAATCAGCGCGAAATCGTGTTGCGTGAGCTGCAAAAGAGTAAAAAGCATCTCACGGCGGATGAGCTCTATGTGATCGTGAAAAAGGTCATGCCGCGCATCAGCCTGGCAACGGTCTATCGCAATCTCGAGATCCTCTCCGAAACGGGATTGATCGGCAAGCTGGAGATCAGCGGCAGGCAGAAGCGTTTCGATTACGATCCCGGGGAACATGATCATATCTATTGCGTCATCTGCCACCGGGTTGATAATCTCGATATTGCCCATGAAGACTGGACTCCTGAGCAGTTGAGGAACGTCGCCGGGTATTCAATCACCGGGTATCGTCTTGAAATTCTGGGAATTTGTCCGGACTGTCAAAAAAAACAAAAGAAAAAGGAGAAAATCTAAATGAGCGGATGTGGTTGTGGTTGTGCATGCAAGAGTGTTGGGCCTGCCGACGAATCGAAAAAAATCCTTCAGGCCCTGGCAGGCTGCAGCGGTCCCTGCGGATCGAAGGAAATTATCGAAGCGACCGGTCTCGATAAAAAGGTAGTGAGCGACCAGATCGCGGCCCTGAAAAAGAAGGGACTGGTCGATAGCCCGGTGCGCTGCAAATACGGGATTACCGCCGAAGGCAAAGCCAGCCTGTAACGCTGAAAATTTCGCCCTGCATGGGTTGCGGGCAATCTACCCGCGGCGGAAGAGAGGCCGCGGGTATTTTTTTGTCTTTAGTTCTGGCAATCCGAAAGGGGGGAATGCTATGATGTCCTTTTGGAGCGGCCACATCAATCCTTTCGTTATGCAAATGGTGCAACATGCAGGAAATTATCGCAAAAACCAGGACATTTCGGCGATTTATTCAAAAAGAGCGGATCAGCCTGACCACGCTTGAGGAACTGATCGACCTGGCCAGGCTGGGTGGATCGGCCCGCAACGGCCAGCCGTGGCAGTATATGATGATCAACACGCCGGAGCTATGCGCCAAGGTGTTTCCTTTCCTGGGTTGGGCCGGTTACCTGACCGACTGGAAAGGTCCGGTC
This sequence comes from Desulfobacterales bacterium GWB2_56_26, assembly GCA_001799365.1. Taxonomy (GTDB): domain Bacteria; phylum Desulfobacterota; class Desulfobulbia; order Desulfobulbales; family Desulfocapsaceae; genus Desulforhopalus_A. The sequence goes on from MGTI01000090.1 coordinate 14,727, forward strand.
GAGGGGGAGCGTCCCAGCGCCTATATCCTTTGCCTGCTGAACAAGCAGCGGCTGAAGGGTTCGGAGAGTGAAGCCCAGTTCGATCTCGGGGTGGCAACCCAGAATCTTCTGCTCGGGGCTATGGAGAAAAGGATCGGCGGCTGCCGGATCGGCGCCTTCAATCCTCAGCTCGCCTCTCTCTTCGACATGCCCGACCATCTGCAGCTTTCCCTGATCGTCGCCCTCGGCAAGCCGCGCGAGACGGTTATCCTGGAAGAATGCAAAAACGACGAAGATATTCGCTATTGGCGGGATGAACATGGCGTCCATCACGTTCCTAAACGGACGTTGGAAAGCTGTCTGGTCAGCCTTGCCTTGCGGTGACGGCAAAGGCGCAGCATTCCCAACAGTTGCCGGGCAGCGGCAATCATGACTGAGGCAGGCTCGCCGCGGATCCGCACCTTCAGTTACCACTATCGGCAAAAGTTCGGCAGAAGCGTCGGCAAGATTCCCCTGGATGTGGGGGTATCCTGCCCGAACCGCGAACGCGGCGGCTGCATTTTCTGCCGCCCTGCCGGCTTTACTCCCCACTATCTCAGTAAAAGCGACGATCTCGCCCGTCAGGTGGCGGCCGGCAAGGCAGGGCTCCTGCAAGGCCGGTTCAGGGGGTATTTCGCCTACTTCCAACAGGAAACGTGCACGGCCATGCCGGCCGAAAGACTGCTGCCGCTGCTTCGTGAGGTGCTGGCCGATCCGGACTGCGTGGGTCTCATCCTCTCGACCCGGCCGGACTGTGTGGATGAGGCGCTGCTTCTGCCCCTCGCCGAACTGGTGACCAAATCGGCCAGGGAATGTCTGTTCGAACTGGGGCTGCAAAGCGTGCACGAGCGGAGCCTGGCCTTTCTCAACCGCAACCACGGCTTTGCCGATTTCTGCCAGGCGGCGGAGAGGATTCGGGCCGCCGGCAGCTTCCAGCTCGGCGCCCACCTTATTTTCGGCATCCCTGGTGAGACTGAAGAGGATATGCTGGCGTCCCTTGCCGAGGTCTGCCGGCAGGGCGTAACCCACCTGAAACTCCACCATCTCCAGGTGATCCGGGAAACTCCTCTTCATGATCTCTACGAGCTTGGCCGGGTGCCGGTTTTTTCTCACGGGGGATATCTCGATTTTTTGCTGCGCGCCCTGCCGCGTATCCCGGCCGATATCACCATCCACCGGTTGTGGGCCACCGCCCATCCTGAATACCTGGTTGCGCCCAAATGGCAGATCCTTGCCGGCCAGCTCAGCCGCGAGCTGCTGGAAAAGATGGCGGAACTGGGGGTATGGCAGGGGCAGCTGGCGGTACAGGACCGCATGAACGGACGGTAAATCGGCAACCGGACTGGACGCGGTGGCCATGTGGAATTATGGTGAAGAAAATCAACCCGCCACAAGCACGGAGTCGACCGGAGAAGGATATGGGAAAAAAGAATAAGGGAAAAGAGAAAAAATGCTGCGGCAAGTATAAAAAGGACAGTGCCAAGCGGTGCAGTAAATGCCCGAAGAAATAAAGCGACACCTTTCTGCTGTGCGAACGGTATTGTTTCCGTGATTGTCAGGGCGGAATCAATACCTGATTGGCAAAACAGGGCGGGAAATGGTACGATAAGCTTTCCTGCCAAAAAACCATCAAACTTGCACAGTTTCAACAGAAAAGGATTATCATGGAACACCAATTCAAGATCCGCTTTGCCGAGCGCATGAACCAGCTGCCGCCCTACCTGTTCGGCATGATCAATAAGATGAAGATGGAGAAACGCTGGAAGGGCGACGATGTCATCGACCTCGGCATGGGCAACCCGGTCGACCCGACGCCCGGTCCGGTCACCGACAAGCTCTGCGAGGTGGCGATCGATCCCAAGGCCCATCGCTATCCGGTGGCCGGCGGCATGAAAAATCTCAAGCGTGAGATTGCTCTCTACTACAAGCGCAACTACGACGTGGACTTGACCGGCGAAGACGATGTGATCTGCACCATCGGCTCCAAGGAAGGCATCTCGCACCTCTGTCTCGCCCTGCTCGGACCCGGTGACACGGTCCTGACGCCCGCCCCGGCCTTCCCCATCCATGTCTACGCCGCGGTGATTGCCGGGGCCAACGTCCTGCGTATTCAGCTCAGTTCGGAGGACGAGATGCTCAGCCAGATCGTCGGGATGTGCAAGTCGCTCTATCCCGGGCCGAAGCTCCTCATGCTCAACTATCCGCACAATCCCACTGGCGTCCTGGTGTCGAAAGATTTCTTTGCCGAGGTGGTGAAGCTAGCCAAACAGTACAACTTTATGGTTATCAACGACTTCGCCTACGGCAAGATCACCTACGATGGCCTGGTTGCGCCGAGCCTGCTCGAGGTGCCGGGGGCGCTGGATGTCGGAGTCGAGTTCGGCTCCTTTTCCAAATCGTACAACATGGCCGGCTGGCGGCTCGGCTACTGCGTCGGCAACAGAGAGATGATCAGCGGCCTGGCCAAGATCAAGGGCTATTACGATTACGGGATCTTTTCCGCCATCCAGGTGGCCGGCATCGTGGCCATGCGGGATTGCGACGAGAATATCATCGAACAGGTGGCGGTGTACCAGCACCGCCGCGATGTGCTCTGCGATGGACTGGTCAAGATGGGCTGGGAGGTCGAAAAACCGAAGTCCGGCATGTTCCTCTGGGTGAAGATCCCCGAGCCTTACGCCCGGATGGGGTCGATCAAATTTTCCGTGGAGATGATGGCACGGGCCAATGTGGCGGTGGCGCCGGGGGCCGGTTTCGGTGTTGAAGGCGACGGCTTCCTGCGACTTGCGCTGGTGGAAAACGAGAACCGGATCACCCAGGCCTTGAAGCAGATGAAGAGGGCCTTAAAAGAGATCGACGGCGAAGTCGCCGCCGGCACCTTCACCTTGTAAGGGCGAAAGATTTTTCGCCCCTACGCACGAGACGCCTCAGTCCTCCGAAACCCTTGCCAAAAATGCCTTGAGGTACCGGGTTTCGGGGATGGCCGGATGGACCGGGTGATCGGGACCCTGCATGCCTTCCCCGAGCAGCTGCACATGCCGTCCGAGTCGTCGGCCGGCCACGCGCAGGACGTCCTGCAGTTCCTCCCGCTGCAGATGCATGGAACAGGAGGCGGAAATAAGGATGCCGTCCGGGACAAGCAGCTGCATGGCCAGTTCGTTGATGCGGTGATAGGCCTGCAGGCCTTCCTTATGGTCTTTTTTTCGTTTGATGAAGGCCGGCGGATCGACGACGATCACGTCAAACCGCTCGCCTTCCGCCTTCAGTCCCTTGAGCACCTGAAAGGCATCACCTTGCAGGCAGTTGAAGTTGTCGCCGACTCCGTTCAGCGCGGCATTTTTTTCGGCCATTTCCAGGGCAGGAAGCGAGGCGTCGACGGCCAGCACCTCACGGGCCCCGAAAGCCGCCGCCTGAACCCCGAAGCTGCCGACATAACTGAAGACATCGAGGACGCGTGCGCCCGGCGCGAATTGCCGGAGCCAGGCGCGGTTGACCCGCTGATCGTAGAACCAGCCGGTCTTCTGGCCGTCGTGGAGGGGCGCAAGCATCCTGACGCCGTTTTCGACCAGCTCGACCTCTTTGGGTACGGAACCGAAGGCCACCTCGACGGCGAGCGGCAATCCTTCAAGGCTTCTGATGCTGCTGTCGTTGCGGAGGAGGATCGATTCGGGTCCTAACGTCTCGCGCAGGGCCTCGATCACCTGACCTTTTAACGCCTCCATGCCGGCAGTGTTGAACTGGACTGCAAGGTGGCTGCCGAAGCGGTCGACCACGAGTCCCGGCAAGAGGTCGCTCTCGCCGTAAACCAGGCGATAGAAGGGCAAATCGAACAGCCGTGAGCGGAGCCGCAGGGCCTCTGTAAGCCTATGACGAAGGAGTAGGGCGTCGAGGGGCTGTTCGCCCCGGCCGACCAGCCGGCCGCAGATGAGCGATTGCGGATTGACATAGGCGATGCCCATGAATTTGCCGCCATGGCTTTCGACCCGGACCTGCTCGCTGGCGGTAAACCGATTGAGCGGTGTCTGATGGGTGTCGACCTCGTTGCTGTAGATCCACAGATGTCCGCCCTGCAGGCGTCTTTCTTCTTGACGTTTCAGGCGCAAAGTTTTCAATTAAGATTCCTCGTTAAATGTGATAGGCATCGCCGCCGGAGTTCTTCATAAGTCCGTCGGTATGCCGGGGTGTGCGCCCCACTATCACACCGCCCGTCCCGAATGTCAATGGGGCAGGCAGCAGCAACGTCTTGCCCGCTTATTGCTTGCCATCAATGAACGAACGTGCCCGAAACGAACGGGAGGACAATCGCGAACTGAAATAACAGCCGTACAAAACGGTATACTTTTTTAAGAGAGGTAACCATGGATGCCAGGACAATGACGGATCGGCAGGGTGGCGTGTTCCCCTCTTTCGGATTGGAGGAGTATCTTGTCGACCGGTTCCAGCGAACAATTCTTTTTTGGGATATCCTGAGGAAGCGGGGCAACAACTATCTCGCCCACATTAAAGCGGGACTGCCGCCTATCCTGATATTTGAGTACGAAATGGTAATCGACGGGAGGAATTTCGACAAACCGGTCAATTACGCCATGGCCAGGATTGTCGACCGGCGGCGCCCGGAGACGACAAAGGTTGCCAAAGGTGAAAAACGGCGGATCACCAGGATGGGAGAGGTCGTCGATCATGAAGGGTTGCCGGCCCGGCCGATCGTTATCATCGACCCGCGGGCCGGGCACGGCCCGGGAATAGGCGGCAGCAAACTCGATTCGCAGATCGGCATTGCCCTGGAGTTCGGCCATCCGGTATACGTTGTCCTGTTTTACCCCAATCCGGAAGAAAGCCAGCAACTGGTCGATGTTCATCAGGCTGAGGTGAGGTTTCTCGAGAAGATCGTGGAACTGCACCCCGACGCCCCGCGGCCGGCGGTAATCGGCAACTGCCAGGCAGGCTGGGCCGCGGCCCTCATCGGGGCGGACCGGCCCGACCTGACGGGGCTCCTCATCTTCAACGGCTCGCCGCTTTCCTACTGGGGCGGGACTGAAGGCCGCAACCCGATGCGCTACCGCGGCGGCCTCTACGGCGGGATCTGGCTCACCTCGCTCGCCTGCGATCTCGGCAACGGCACCTTCGACGGCGCGCATCTTGTGGCCGGTTTCGAGGACCTCAATCCCGCCAATACCTTCTGGAGCAAGTTTCGGCAGCTATTCGTCAAGGTCGATACCGAAGAAAAGCGGTTTCTCGATTTCGAACGGTGGTGGGGCGGTTTTTACCGGATGAACTGGGAGGAGATCCATTTTATCGTCGACCGGCTCTTTATCGGCAACGAACTCGAACAGGGCAAACTGCACCTCGAGGATGGCCGGCTGATCGATATGAAGAATATCCGCTCGCCGGTCTTTGCCTTCGCCTCGGCCGGGGACAACATCACCCCGCCGCCCCAGGCCCTGAACTGGATCAAGAAGGTGTACGGGTCGGTTCGGGAGATCAAGCGGTGCAACCAGATCATCATCTATATGGTCCACGAAAAAGTGGGCCATCTGGGGATCTTCGTCTCGGGCAGCGTCGCCCGCAAGGAGCACCGGCAGATTCTCGCCAACCTGGGCTGGCTGGAGTATCTTCAGCCGGGCCTCTATGAAATGGTCATCGACGAACCACCCCGTCATCCCGAGCAGGAGGACTGGCGAGTGCGGTTCGTCCAGCGGGAGATGGAGGATCTCCTCCGGCTGGACGACAGTCGGACCGACGAGCAGGCCTTTTCCCAGGTCAACAAGGTCTCGCGGTTGAACGACGCGGTGTACAGCCTGTACGTACGTCCCTGGCTGCGCCTGGCCATGAACGAGCCGTTGGCGGATCTGTTCCGCCGCCTGCATCCGCTGCGCATGCAGCGATATCTGATCTCCGACATGAATCTTTTTCTGATGCCGGTAAAGATGCTGGCCGAGCCGGTCAAAACCCACAGGATGCCGGCGGCTGCCGACAATCCCTTTGTGGTCATGGAGAAACTCTGCTCGGATCTCCTTGAGCTGAACCTCAATTGTTACCGTGACCTACGCGATCAGAGCCAGGAATATCTCTTCAAGACGCTCTATGACAATCCTCTGACAGCCTCATTTCTGTGGGAGGAGCAAGCGGAGCAGGAGAAGCCGGTGCAGGCTCCGGCAGGCAACGGCTCCGAACGGGAAAGGGAAAAGACGCGCTTGCGCCAGCTCGCCGAGAAAGGAACGTTTGTCGAGGCCGCTATCCGGGTGATGACCGCCGTGGGTGGGCGCGACAGAATGCTCGATGTCAGGGAATTTCAGACGGCGGAGAGAATCCTGCAAAGCCACGAGAAGCTGCGGACGCTCACCCTCGGGGAAGTCAAGGTAATCGCCCGGGAACAGGCCAACCTCCTGGCCGTGGTGCCGCAGAAGGCGATCCGGGCCTTGGGCGCGATGGGGCTGACCCAGAAAGAGCGTCGCGAAGTGTTGGATATTGCCGAGACCATTGCCGCGGCCGATGAACAGGTTATGGGACCAAGGGAGCGGAAAATCCTGGCTTCCCTGCAGCAGGTTTTGCAAAAAGAGGATATAATGGCTGTCAAACGGGCCAAGAAGGCATGACGGCACAATTTTCTTTACTATTTGTCATTCAAAGCACAATGGAGGAAAAATGGCGACAACCACCGAGAACCTGAAAGAAGCATTTGCCGGCGAGAGCCAGGCCAACCAGAAGTATAAAGCCTATGCAAAGAAGGCGGAAAAAGACGGTTTTGTCAATATTGCCAAGCTTTTTCGAACCACCGCCGAGGCCGAGCGCATCCATGCCGAAGGCCATCTGAAGGCCCTGGAAATGATCCATTCCACCGCTGAAAACCTGCAGGCGGCCATCGACGGCGAGACCTACGAGTTTACCAAGATGTATCCGCCGATGGTGGAACTGGCCCAGTCGGAAGGCCACAGGGCCAAGACCATGTTTAAATTTGCCGTCGATGCCGAAGAGGTGCACGCCCGGATCTATGCGAGGGCTCTGGAGGCGGTGAAAAGAGGGGTTGATCTGGACATGAGCGATTTCCATCTCTGCCCGATCTGCGGCTACATCGAGGTCGGCACCATCCCGGAAAAATGTCCGGTGTGCGGCGCCCTGAAGAAGGTTTTCTGTCAGGTGGATTAAGACGTGGGGATTCCCTGGCCTGCCGTTTTTTATTGCGGGCGAACACAAGGTTCGCCCGATTTCATTACGGGTGGGAGAGACGGCCCCGGGCCATGCGCGACAGTTCACCGGTCATGGCCAGCACCTTTTCGGCAAGTTCGGGGGTAAGCGAGCCGGTGCCGCAGGAAGGGGCGATGAAGGTCTGGGCCATCAGCTGTTTTTCACTGAAACCAAAGGAGGCGAGTACGGCCAGCTGGTCCTGCCACTTGCCGAACAGCGAAGTAGCCGACTCTTCGGCCACGACCAGCGGATCGCCGGTGGGAACGATGCCCCAGGCGAGGATCCCGCCGCGGGCAAGGAATCGGACCAATGGTTCCTTGAAAAGGATGAAGTTGTTGAAGTAAAAGTAGGCGTCGAAGCTGATGATATCGGCAGCCGAATCAAGGGCCGGACCCCAATCGCCGTTGGCGCAGATATGGACGCCGGCAAGACCGCCGGCGGCGTGGATGGCCTCGATCACCTCGGCTACGGCCTCGGCCACCATCTCCCGGCTGACACCGGCAAAACCGCTCGACCCGAAACTGACCAGGCCTGGTTCGTCGATGAATACCAGGGGCGGCATCCCGGCGGTGAATCGTTTCAGCTCGGCCACCTGCCAGGCGGCTTTGCCCGACAGCAGCTTGACCAGCATATCCCGCAGGTTATCGTTGTAGAAGATCGAGTTGCCGAGGCCGTCTTGCACGCCGATTCCGGCGGTGACCGGGCCGGTAACCTGGCCCTTGACGGTGAGCGGGGTAAGCTTTCCTCCGGCAAGAGCATCCAGCAGGGTAAAAAATCCCGCGGCGGTATCCGTGCCCAGGGCAAAGCGGGAGGTCGCCGGCATGGCCGGCTCCGCCGCCGCTGCCAGGTATTCTTCATAGAAAGCCGCCATCTCGCCTGCAAACTCCGGGCTTTCGGTATCGACCCAGGAGCGGTTGCCTTCATCGACGAGGCCGGGGAAACCGGTGAGAAACTGACGGACCATCCCCTCCTTCGGTCTCTTCGGCAGTTGCGGCCAGAGCGGGATCTCGGGCGTATGGGCGAGAATGAGCCGCATTGCCTCGGCATGATCCATAAGCGGCAGGCTGCCGATCAGGATCGGGCGACAGTTGGCGGTGAACATGATGTCGACAACTCCTTGATTGCTGAAGCGACCAAACTTATTGAACTTCCTGCGAGCGGGGGATGGTCAAGGTGAAGGTGGTGCCCTGGTTCCTGGTGCTTTGAATATGGAAGGAGCCGCCGAGGACGATGGTTCTCTCACTGATGGTCGTCATCCCCAGGCTGCGGCTGTCGCCATGGTCCGAGGAGGCGTGCCGGGGGATGAAGCCGCAACCGTAATCGATTATCTGCAGGGTCAGGAATTCGGAAGTGGTGGCGGTTTCGATACGAACCCGATTGGTGCCGGAGTGTTTGCCGATATTGTTGAATACCTCCTGCAGGATCCGATA